>NZ_QTMH01000008.1:0-288328 GCF_003603065.1 Bacteroides sp. AF20-13LB | reverse complement strand
ATTGGGTAATTCTCCCAAAGTCCTTTGTATAAGGCACAAACAAAAGTTTTCCAGAATTACCATAAAATCCTGAATATTATCCCAAGTTGTTTGAATATCTATTGGCACAGGGGAAAGTTTGTTACTATGTACATAAGCATTCATTGTATCCACTCCCCAAATAGAATTACGTTCTTTGGTTAATAATTTTACAGCTTTTAATATTGTTTCATCTGCAATTTTCTCTTTATATAAGTATTGACTAGCATCATTAACCTTCTGATACAAACTTCTTGAAGAATTGGAAGCCGAAATTTCTCCTTCTTTAAGTAATCCTTTTTTTTCAATGAAAGTATCTACACTTAATTCTAAAAAAACTCTCAAAGTGACAGCTGCACAATTAACAAAACTTCGAACATCTATTTTTTTCAATTCATCATAAATTTTATTTGCTTTTGGATTGGAAATCCTAATAATACAATTATTGGGTATAAGAGTTTTACGTTGGGTCGGAATAGACTTCTTTAAATGTCCCTTAGAATGCAAATCACTTCCCTCATTCTTTGCTGTATTATCTTCTTCTTCCAAATTAGGAATTTGTTCTAATGGATTATCCAACCTCCAAACTTCTCCTATTGTCTTATTTTTATCAGGCAGTTTTTCTCCTAAGCCTTGAATATAATCTTTTCTTTGCTTGGCATTATATATAGAACTAACCTTAAAATCTTTATCAGACAAATCTAAAATAATTTGCCCTAAGGCCTTAGCTATTTCTTCTTCTTCAAGATTAGAACTTAATTTAGAATTTATATACTTTAAACCCAAAATTTCCCGAACACTTTTATCTCCTAATAAACGAGCAAAATTTGTGAGTTTAATGTTTTCGGAAGCCCTCTTTACTTCTTCTTGTACGAAAGGAGATGTTCGTATGAAATCAATAGCTTGTATTTCTACAGACTTATTTTTTCCATGTTTTATATCAAATCTCTGTACTTGCTCTGGTTTCCACTCAACTATACCAACTCCATTCTGTTCTCCTGTATGTTCTAATCGAACCCATTTATCTGCCTCTTCTACATCATCATAAATATAGCACATTATTTTTCTAATCGGAGTTTCCATAAATCTTTCATGCAGCTTAAAAAAACGATTCTTTAATGAAGCATGTTTTTTAGAATCAATTAACTTAGGGTTAGCCATCAATTTTAATGCTGTGGTTCTTCTGTTTCCTTCCTTTACAAGAAATTTCTTGTTAGATTTCTTTGATGGCATAACATAAAATGGCTTGGGAGACAACCCATTCTCTAAAATATGTATCGCAATATAATAAATTTTGTCTCCTAATTTTGTTAGCATTATGTCTATAGCCTGCTTTTCATTCTCAACAGACTCAAAACGATCATTATCTGGATTTATAATTAAATTAGAAATACTGATAGATTTGTATTTTTTGTTTGTCATAATATTAAATGGCGAATCCTTCACTATAGTGCGCCTACAGGAATGAATAAACCTGAACCCAATCTTATGGGTTACACTATGGAAAAGGATTCATTTAATTCATTTTTTGGCGTTGCTAAAATAGTGATTTTATCAAACTTAACAAAATAAAAAAACTTTTTATTCTAAATTTAATTCATGATTATTTGAATAATGAAATAAAAAAGGCTTCCAACCCGTGGAAGCCCCTCTGTCATTAAAAACCTTACGGCCTCGCGATAGACCGAGAAGTATCTTTCATTATGTCGCCAAGCTCAGATAGAGCTAAAGATAGAGTATTCAGTTCATCAGCGGTGAAGTTGGCTGGTTTGCCGTTTACCGCACTTCCGTTAATCCGTTGATATAGCCATTGGCGTGTTCTGCCAAAATAGTGCTGGGCAATATACGACATAGAAGCGAAAGGCAATACTTTTTCTAAGGTCTGCCTGATTTCTACTGTTTTCACAATGGCTTGGGCTTCATTGATTGATTGCCTGGCACCATCTTGGAATGCTTGCGCAAACGCTTTTTTATCCTCCGGTGAAAGCGTCTGCAGAAAAGCCCTGAAACGTTTTTTATGGTCGGCCAATTCCTCCGGAGTATTGCATTTTACATATTCCGACTTCCATTTTCCCAATTCTTTCTGTACGTCCATAAGCCTAAAAATTATATGTTAGAGAAAAAGTAGCCCCCTCAAGGAGGGCTACCGTTTTCATTCAGCTTGTCTTGTGCATCATTCAAGTCATCGAGACAATCATTGATGCCTTCCTCAAGCTCCTCATCGGAAATCCAATCAGTATTCTGAATGTCATCCCAATAGAGGGAAAAGAAGCTGAGGTCTTTTTTCGCAGCTTCAATCCGAGCCTTTAGCTCTTCTTCTTCAGTCATAAAAAGATCGCGATACATTATGACACTGCAAATATAATAACCTTTTGGTAATTACGCAAGGGAAAAAGGAGTTATTTTTGAGAGGCAGATGTCTTTTTAACATTATTATTCTATCCGGTAAAAAGTCCCCTTCAGTACCTTGCTTAATCCATCAACATCTATTTCCGTCTCAATCTTCTCGCACAAATACTGCTTGTTGCCTATAAGAAACACCTTATTCACATCTGGCAGCTTATTGGCTTGGAACTGGATTGTGTAAGGGATATTGGAGTGAAACAGACTGAGTGTCGACAACCGATGTCCGACACTGTCCGGACAAACATCGTTCAAGCTTAGGGAATACGGAAGGAAGTCCGTGAGCTGTGCTTCGGTCTTCTGCTGGTAGTCCGTAAAAGGATAGGCATAATCATAGGCATGTGTCTGACCGCTGTAAGTTACGTTCTGCCGGTTGAACTTGCCGGTATTGACAGCCACTTCCATGTGCCCGTTTTTTTCCTGCTTCTCCTTCAGCTCCACGTCACCGTTTATGGCTTCCTGGACATTGAAGCGCTCCTGCTTGGCAACAGTAGCCTGGTAGCCCACCGCGGGTATGTTCAATACCATGGAGGTGTACGGACGGGACAAATCGTAATCAGCTACAGAGCCATACACGCCGACATTGAACTGAATAATTTTAGCCGGGACGATTCCGAGTGAGGTCTCTACATCGGACGATTCCGGGTCACGGATTAAATCCGCATACAAATTGACTTCACGCAGCGTATTCTTATCATTTTCATTGTAGTTGATATAATACCGTTTGCCAACAATAAAGATTGTACTTTTCTTGTCACTGTCACCCATTCCATTGTATGCGGCCAGCATTGCATCGTAAGAATCATATTCTTGTTTGTATGCAGCCTCTATGATGTCCCTTTCAATTCGCAGATAGCCGTCATCCGTATGGGAAGGCAGATTGTAGCCCACATTGCCAGTGCTCAAGTCTTTCTCATTCTTTTCATCTTCAATATCCACAGTGAACTCCCGTAGCAGGGAAGATGCAGGAATTATCTCCTTTCCGGATTCTGTAAAATAATCGTTAAGCCCTACGAGACTCACCACTTTGGTGCGTTCGTTGACCACCGTAACCGCACAAAGGAATTTCTCCAGTTCATCAAAGAATTCGGAAACAGTCCAGTGCGGCAATGCGGCGGCCACCCGGTTGCTGCTTACCGCGCTGCATACATAAACGTTCCGCAAGAAATTGTTATCAAAGAAGGAGGTATCGAACGTATAGCCAAAATACTCCACTATTCTCTTGATGACTGTCAAAAGGTATGGTTGTACACATCGACGGCCATAATAGGGGCAAAGGGTAAAATTGTTCGTGCCGAACTCATAGATTGCATCGTTCTGAAGATTCTCCCATTTGGCTTCCTGATAGAACACCGGCAACCATACAGCTTCAATGTCGTCCACCGAACCGTAGTAGTTCACCATATTGGCAGGTGGCTGGAAACGGTTCTGATTGTTGTTCGGCCAACTGATTGTACCTAAATCAAGTTCGTCAATATACAGATCATCATTCGTCAGCAGATTAAATTCCGCATTACCCGATACGAGCTGTACCTTAACCAGTGCATCTTCTACTGAGAGTAAAACCGCACTGCCGTAAAGCAGGCATCTGGCGTCAACGATGAGTGTGGCCGGAAGGATAGTCTTTTTTTTCGTCACATCCAGTCTGTTCACGTGCTTGAATATGGCATGATTGGCAGGCATGGGGAGTTCTATGTCCAAGGAGTAATTGGAACTGCGGGTGAAATACGGATTCTCGGAGGTGAACGTAATGTTGAACCCTTCAGGAAGGGCGGCCAATTGCCCGTCAATGTATAATTCTGTCATTGCTTGTTGCGTGATTTATTGTTGTTCAACTTCTGATATTCTTTTTGTGCCTGGTTGATACCCCGTTTGCCGGTAACATAAGTTTCCGCTACCAAAGGGGCATCCAGCCTGTTTTTAAGCTTCCGCAATACGCGGGTACATTCTATCAGCATCGCCACCATAGCCGGGTCATTGGTCGTCGTTGTGGCGCTGGCAGCAGGTGCCTTGGCTGGTACGGTACGTGTACTCTTTCCGGAACCTGCTACAGCCGCTATGTCTTCAGCTGTCAGATTACCAACATTACCGCTACGCTGTGCCACGTCAATGGCGTCGAATATCGGTCGCAGATTCGGGTTGGCCACAGCAAAACGGTTGGCGACAAATTCATTGGAATGTACAATACCTTGCGGCTGATTCCAGTCACCGGACGGAGTAAAGCCGCCGGTGTAGAAATTGGAGATAAGCCCTTTGGCTGTCTCAAATGCGGCAGTTATCAGAGCAATCTCTCCGGCAGCTTTAGCTACACCTACGAAGCCGAGTGAACCTATATTCTTGATGGTGCGTTCGGTAACGGCCATAATCATCATACGTTCCAACGCATCAAGCGACATAGTAAGAATATTCTTCAGGAAGTCCTTGAGAGACACCTCGGAGTCCGTGAAGAATTGCGCCATGGTCTCTCCGAAGCCTTTCGCCAGGTCAGACAGTATGTCAAACTTCTCACGTTCAATCCGTTTTTCTTCTTCAGCATCTTTTTGGGCATCCTTCAGATTACGTTTACGCATCTGTTCACGTACCTGGTTTTTCTTCTCCTCACTGATTGCCGCGTCATTGAGAACCTTATGGTAATATACATCTTGCAGTCTGCGCAGCTCATTGAAATACTCCTCCTCGGAAGTCCTGTTTTCATAATGATACATGGCGGCAGCTTCCACCTGCATTTGGTACTCTTTGTCCAAACGGGAAAACGTCTCTTCTGCCTGCTCCTTACGGCGTTTCTCTTCATCCTTGGCAGACTGTTCATCAAGCCTGCGCAATTCATCACGCGCCTTTATTTCCGCATCAAGTATTTGGTCATTGATACGTTGAATCTCTGAAGGCTCAAGCCCCTTGACCTTCAGCTTATCGTTGAGCAGTTGTATTTCTGCATCCCGCATCTGCTTGTTGTATTCTTCCTGGGTCATCTTATCGTCAGCGAGGTACTTCCGTTTGATGTCAGCGATACGTCGGTAGTAGTCGGCTTCAGCTTGGGCGAACTTGTCTTTGGAAGTGTTGTTTTTATCGCAGGTACAAGGTTTGTTTCCACATATCGGACATTTTCCACCGTCATTGCCTCCGGTGGGATTGTTTTTAGGAGTGTTCGGATTCAATGCTTTCCATTTTTCTTGTACCAGTTTCTTATAACGTGCAGTTAAAGATTCAACAATCTCTTCTTCTTGGGAAATCTTGTTGCGAACATCCTCGCGAGCCATCGACCCCATCGGTGAATTGTCACTCAATGCCGGGGATTTTTGAAGGCGCATCAGGTTGATCCGGTGCTTATCCAGTTCGTCGGCAGCCTCTTTTAATTCGATATTGGTTGCTAATACGGCATTATATCGGTCAAGTGCCTCTGTGTTTTCATTGATGATTTTGCCCTCTTTATCAATCTCTGCATTATAATCCGGAATAATAGCCTGCAATTGTACAATTGCCTTTTTACGTTCAAAATTGGAAAGATTATTATTGTGTATTTTGGTGGTCAACTGTTCAATCAGTGATGATTGACGCGCATATTCATCATTTGATTTTTCTGTAATTTTCTCATTGACTTTATTTAGGTCGTAATAAGCTTTGGTGCGTTGTGTCAGTTTGTAGGATGCGGTAGCTGCTGCAAGAACTAATGTAACCAGTAAGCCAATCGGATTGCTGGACATAATAGTCCAAGCTGCTTTCAGCGATTTGGCAGCCAAATCAACGCGCCCGTGTAAAACCTGCACGGCAGCGGCATATAAATAAGTGGCGGTACGTAGTGATTTAAGTAAAACAGAATGTCCTTGCATGAGCATTGATAATTTACGCAAGTTTCCAAATGATGTCACTGTATAACCAGACAATGTATTCATTGATGCGGCATAAGCCAAATTGAGAACTGTCGCAATTTTGGTAAGTGAATTCCAAATAGAATACCATGCTGTAATTATCTTCAGCCGGGTAGCATATACAAGCAATATCGTACTAAGCCACAATACAGTACCACCCCATTTTTTGCACCAGTCAATCAATCCCGGCAAATACTTGAGCACATTGGTCAGCATATTCGTACTCACCGTCAGAGCCGGATTCAGTTTCTCTCCCAAATCAATGGCTGCCAGCTTCATCTTATTGCGTGCCTGCTCCAGTTTGGCCTGTGCAGTATCACTGTTTATGGCCGCCTGCTCATACGCCACATTGGTACCGGTGACGGCAGCGGTGAAGTCTTTCACCATCTCCGTGTTCTGAAGGATTACGGATGCGGTATTGTAGCCTTCCTCCCCGAACATCTTCTTGATGGCGCCTGCATCCATATTCTTGTTCTTCAGATTCTCCAGTGCCTTATCCAACCCGACGATTTTAGGGTTGGTCTCGTCCGCTCCGGTCTGAAGAACCAGAAAGAATTTCTTCAATCCCGTTCCGGCCACTTCATCCTTTATACCCCGATAGGCAAGCGTTTCAATCAATGCGACCGTCTGTTCAATGGGAACATTGGCCGAAGCCGCTGCGGTACCTGCATTCCGGATAGCCTTTGCCTGGCTTGCGATATTGGCGGAACCTGCCTGGGAGCCGGCAGCCAATACGTTGGTAAACCGTCCTGCCTGGTCTGCTGCCGCCCCATATTGGTTGAGTGATAAGGTAAGTGAATCAACCGCTTCGTTCAGGGTAATGTCCTTGGCTGCCGCCTGCAACCGCATGGCTTCCTCCGTAACAGCCTTGAGCGTTTCCTTGTCACCAAGCAGTTCCGGCTTGGCCGAACCGACCAGCATGAACGCATCCAGGATTTCGGCTGCCGACTGGCGGACACGCAAGCCCTCTTTTGTCATGGTGGTGGAAAGCGTCTTGGCTTGCCCGGTCAACCAGGCAATGCTGTCATCATCAAGTCCGGTCAAGGCTTTCAGCCCGGCCTGGGACTCCTCCAACTTGTTGCGTTCGTCTCTGATGGCGCGTAAGGCAAGGGTAAAACCGGTCAGGAAACCTATTACGGACAAGATAACTCCACCGAAACGGTTGAACCAGTCTACCATACTGCCAATACTGACAGTCGCTTTCTTGGTTTCGGTGGTGATGCCTTTTATCTCCTGGCGATGCTGTTTTAAAATCCCCTGAAGATGCTGTATCTTCGCCATGGTGCGGTTGTATTCCTCAGAGCCGCGTGTCATTTCCTTAATGTCACGCTGTAGGCGTTTCATCTCCAAATCAATGGAATTGATGTCATTCTTAATTTCCTTGCCATCGATGTACAAGTAGACACCTCTTTTGACAGTCTTGTCACTTTTTGCCATAACGTTTTTCAATTGTTATTTTATCAAACTTCTGAAGCACATTCTTGAGTGCCTGGTCACCGTAATACTCTCCGGATAAATCAGCCAGTGATTCAATGTTATCCACAATGGGAGGGTCTAACCAGGGTAGGGGACTTCGCCGGATAACGGCATAGTGTTCATCAACGGTACGCATGCGCCGGATACGATATTCAGAAACACGTAGAGAACGCAGTTCCTGACGTTTCTTCTTATCGCTCCATGCCGAATGTCCCTTCATTATAATTCCGTTCTTGACGATATATCCACGCCCGGCGCCATACTCCCGGTACGCACCATACCGGGCAAAGCGGAAACCCAGACCGACATAAGCCGGTCCACCTTCACGGTCTTTCAGCCAACGGGATTGCAGTTCCCTACGCAATCTGCCGGTTGCGTGTGTCCGTTGTAGAATATTTACGGAGGTATTCCTGACTTTCCACGTCCAGTTCTCAACTCCTCGATTGAATTTCTCGGAGGTCATTAAACTCTTTTCTTCAGTTATTGCCATAAAAAAGCCTTTAGTTCCGGACACAAAACTAAAGGCTGAAAAGAGTGGAAAAAAGGACAAGAATTCAACGGACAGAGAACTTGAAATCATTGATCCGGTTCAGCCATCCTTTCCGGAATACAAGCTGCGACGGATCTCTTTTGCAGATTTCTTCAATAAACCGGATTCTGTCTGTCTTGATAGCTTCGAACAGCTGCCGTTGGTTGGCCAGATTGATACTTGCAACCGTCTGAGGACCTACGATGCCGTCTACATTGATTTGCAGTAGTTGTTGTACCCTTGTGATACCGGGACGTCCGGAGGCCCACACCCAATCCACACAGATGTTCGCAATGGACTGGTTGTGTATGAAGTCCGCTTGGTAACGGTCCCAATAATACTTCTTGAAAACATGAAAAACGTCATCCGGAGTAATCATGCGTAAATCATCCGCATCAATATCTCCGTCACCATCCTTGTCATAACCACATGATTTCCACGTAGACAAGGTTATCCCCATATTGGTTTTGCCACCTTTGTCATTTTTGTGGTCACTCCATCCGCCTTCCCATTTGCGGATGACCTTGAATAAGATTTCTACTTTAGCCATACTACTTTTATATATTTCATTATCTTACGTTTCTTCTATTTCTATAATATTCAGCGGAACCTCCATCCATCCTTTTGTCGCATTCTCCATCCCCCATTGCAATTCGAACATTCCCGATTCCGGTACGGTGATTTCCTGTTCAAGCCATCGGGTGAGATTGCCTATGACATCATAACCGTCCGGCAGTTCAAACACATTGGCAACACCGTCCACGACGGTCTGTACCTTCATGAATTCCGTGGAGTTCTTATAAGTGGAGTTCAGGGAACAGAACAGCCGCAGACGGTATGTCCCTGGAGAGAGATGTATCGAGGCTGTCCTGTGTCCGTATGTATTCTGCGGGAAACCGTTATACCTGACATATTTCTCCAACACACTGTCCGGATACATGCCACTATCGTCACCTGTAGTTGCACCACCGACCCTGATATCCTCATTGAAATTGACGGAGTCCCCTTTGACGACAGTTCCGGCATCTTCCCCGGAATCCCATACAAAGGTCCGGGCTGTCGCCGAGTAATTCATCCTATTGATGCCAAGCCCACTGTCAAACACACATCCGGGGGCAACATCATCATAGGCCCATCCTATACTGACCACTGCCTTACGCGGCGGATTGATGGTGATGCTTGCGGACCGGGTTTCAGTCATCTGCCCGAATCCGTCCATCAGTTGTACATACAAGGTCTTCGCGCCCGTTGTATCAAACGTATAGGAGAAACGTTCCGTAAACGCAGTCCAACCGGCAGAGGTCAAATCCTCCGTTTCACCTGCACGGTAGTATCGGGGCATGACAGAACCGCTGTATGATATTTCAACACTCACAGTCTTTCCGTTCTTTTCAGGAACACCGTCCTCTATCACGACAGAGGACAGTACCAACGGGCTTTCCTGATAGATGATGGATGCGGATTTAACAGCGCTCTCTTCCGTAGACGACTTTATCTGGCAGTACAATGTCTTCGGTCCTGTGGAAAGGAATGTGAATTCTACGGTATCACCGCTCCACTCCGACCACACCGTGTCGGAAAAGTCCCTTTTCTCACTTATACGGTAATGTGTCACCTCACCCTTGCAATTCATCCGCACGCTGACCTTATTGCTCAAGGTACTGGCGGCACCTCCGTCTATCACAATGGATGACAGTCCGAAAAGGGCATCCACGATGTCCGGACTCCTATATTTCCCAAGGAAAGGGCCTATAGGGAACACCTTGTCGTACCAATTTTTATAGCCGTTGAAATCAAAACGGAAACTGTCGCCGCATCCTCCTTCAACCAGAGGCGAGGAGGCGGCAATGCGATAGTCCAGATTGATGGAATCGGCAATCTTGTACCGCTCGTCAATAGCCTGGAAATCGAAAGGGTAACGCGGGTATTCCAGTTCCATGTTCCCCTCTACTTTCCAACCGGACATTATATCCGCCGCCTGACCTCCCCAGGCTCCCTTATGTACACAGAAGTTGTCCAGAATACGGACATTCTTGCATTTGTTCGCCTGACTGAACAGATATGGCACGCCATACGAGAAGAGGATGTTGTTATGTATATTAATCAGATGCCCTATTGTCAACCCGGTATCATAATCGGACTGCGGGGGTTCCTGGAAGCCCCCCAGATAGAAAGCGCTTGAGACTTCCGTGCCGGGAGCGATGATATTGTTGAAAATCTCCACATCACCCATGCACAGGCACTGGATGGCAGGGCCGAAATGCCCGCGTATGACATTGTTGTATATTTTGCCACTGAGACCGAGGGCAAGAGCCGATGTCTGGTCCTTCTCCATACGGTTACCGCCATTGATGAATTCATTATAGCATATCTCGGCATCTTCGGCATTATTGAGCTGGAAGTTGTCATAACCCTGATTCTCATAGATATTACGGTATATGCGGGTGTTGTACAAGTGGTGCGCACGGTATCTGACCTCCTCCCCGTTGCTGTTGGTACCGGTATAATAATTAGGACTGTAGTGTCCCAGATAGCTCCCTTCTCCGACCGTGTCATGAATATGGTTATGATGGAGCCTGAGATTTTCCAGCCTATAGGCAGGCCACCACCCCTGGGGGTTATCGGCCGTGGGGTCTGTCTTGATCATGAATCCGGCAAAATCCGCCTTGTCGATCTCGATACCAAAGAATTCAAGCTCGTTCGAATAGTTGGTGACTTGTATGGCGATATTCGCAAATTCCGGCATGGCAATCATTCTGAACCCCTTATCTAGATTATGATAGCCCCTACCGTCAAAGACGATATGGGTGCAGTCATTGAAGAGTATGCCGAACCAATAGAACCAGTTGAATTCAAACGGCTCCTCAGTATCTATCGTGAAAATGATCGGATTCTCCCGCGTGCCCTTGAAATTGTCAAGACGCAGACGCATGGGGTATCTCTCACCGAACTGCGGGTCATATTTTAGGATAACCGTACAGCCTGCCGGATAATCCTTACCGTCTATAATCCAGCTCTCGGCTCCACCCACAATCTTGGCGTCGGGGACGAGATACTCAACCGCTTCATCACGGGGGGCAAGCGCGGGGGTAACGGTTATGAGCTTGTTGATACGTTTGGTAAAAGTCACACCGGTCAGGACATCTGTCACGTCCACCTCCACATCGTATATTCCACGGTCGGACACAGCATCGAAGGTATAGGGGGATGCCGCCCAGACAGTCGGTCCTGGACGGCTCGTGTCAAAGCCGACGGTTTTCACTGGTTCCGGTTCATTCTCCTTGTATATACGCGCAACGATGGTATTGTTGCGGGAAGTGGCATAACCGTTTTCGGCATATATCGAAAGATAGCCCCTTTCCCCGACACGCACTATCTCAGTGGCGGTAACCATAAAATAGGGCTCGGTGGCGGGAAGCATCGGATATGCGATTTTCCTGACAGAAGCGTTGCCGCTATCGTTGGATACACTGACGCTCTGTATGAACTCACCTGCGGCAGACATATCTACAGTCTCTGAGGATTTTCCCAGTACACAATCCAGGACAGACCGTTCAGGCCCGGCTCCACCATCAAGCAGATACTCGTGTTGCCTCACCCATTCGCTTGTACTTGATATGGTAACTTTGTCCCCGACCAGAGGGAAAGGGTTGTCAAGTCTTGCGGACAAGGAGGGAATGCCGATCAGGGCTTTCAGAATCTCGTGGTATTTCATATATTCATCATTATTCAATGGTTACATCATATAACTGGTCTGCTGTATATTCTCCGTTCCCGTCAAGCTTCGGACGGATGGAGAACGATGCCAGGCGGCCGACAGATACAATCCGGTTACCGACATCGTCCGATTTGGTTATGTTGAACACAACCATCCTGTCCCGGTTCTTGGACCGTGCAAGCAACACCAGGGTCTGGTCTGACGGCATACTGTATTGGGCAGCGCTGCTGAAGACTTCATTGCTGTAACGGTTTATACCGTCGTAGCCATCGGTGGTGTCGGCTGTCTCGTCAAACTCGACGCTGTAGTAGTTGTCACAGCCGATGCTGGTATTGTCCCGGTCATTCGTCTGGTACTTGTAATCGAATTCACGTACATATTCCGCGACGCTCTTGTGAATGGCTGCCAGTTCCGCTGTCAGACACGGGCGGTCATCCATCAGGATGGCGCTCCCGTCGGTAATCTGTGCCGTGCCAGCCTCATATCCCTGTGCTTGTATGTACGCAAGGTTTCCCTGGTTGTTTCCGGCAAAATACACCGGTGAAGTATTGTCGGCCATGGAGTACAATACGGTCTCCTTATTATAAATATTACTGCCACTTATGAGGCTATGGACGCTCGAAAGGATGAAGATGCCATGATTCTGCTCATTGTGCCGGACAAATATATTGTTCACATTGACCAGCCTTTCGATAGCGGAAGTGCTCGAACGCGCGAAAAACTCCTGGAAATAGCCGCTGCTGAACACGAAGGTATTGTTCGCGATTATTATTTCCTTGGACATGCCGGGGAACGTGAACCACGTGCAGTCCCATTGGTATTTCGGAAGCTCCATGTTATCATGCATGTAATTGCCGGATATGAATATCTTGTCCGCGCCGAGTTCATTGCTTATTCCGATGACCGGTCCGCAGGTCTTGTAGATATGGTTACGCTCTAAGAACAGTTGTTTGACCTTGCCTACGGAAATGGCTACCTCATTGTAATGGCTGCCGTCTATGTCACAATCCATGATATAGACATCCGTTGCCGAAAGGCTCATGATTGACGGGTGCCCGACCACTTCGGCCTGCATCACTGATTCGGAGAATCTTATCTTTGATATATAGACGGTATTCGCGTCTGTAATGGAAATCGGCTGGACAACGACCTGCGACATACGGATATTATGGAGACACACATTCTCGTATCCTTTGACCGTAATGCCGTAGCGGGTGCGGTAATTGGAGTTCGGACTCTTGGTGCTCTGCCCTTTGACGGTCAGGTTCTCAAAGTACAGGTTGCGGCAAGGCTTGCGTTTGGAGATGTTTGTGGCATAGATGCAGGCGGGCTCCTCCGGTGCATAAACACCCTCGTAGGTATTGAAGTTCAGGAAGGTGATGTCCCGGATGATGATGTTACTGCAATCCTCGATATGTATGCCACCGAAACCGCGGCCGTCGAGTGTGCATTTGCCGGCCCCGTCAATGGTAAGTATATGTGCGGTATCCTGGTTCCAGCCTTTCATCTCCACGCTCCACATGCTGTCCTCATCCTGGTATCTGTTGCCCTTGTAGTCTATGTTGGTCTGGGTGCATGTTATCGTCACATCCTGCGTCAGACCGTCGGGATAGTCCTCCATGACCGATTTGGTCGCGTTGTAGATGCCGAGATATTGCCGTCCGTTGTCGCTGCGGACATAGACGGGCGGTATGACCTTGTTCCAGTCCTCCGCTCTCATTGCCCAAAGATTCAAGATACCCGCAAAGAGACGCCCCACACGTTCGGACGTATTCTCACCTTTTCGGGTGGCACCACGTACCTGGTCGGAAAGGGACTGCAGAATCTCTATGGAATCATCTCCTTCGGCAGTATCGAACTCGATACCGGACTGCTCCAGCAGATCCAGGATGCCGGCAAAAACACGTCCGACACGTTCGGCGGTATTCTCACTGTCCTCGGTAGCACTGCGTACCTGTGCCGCCAGTTCCTTCAATGTCCCAAGCGTATCGTATCCCTCGGAAGGCTCGAATGAAATTTCGGATTCTTCCATGAGGGCAAGGATGCCCACAAAGAGACGCCCGACACGTTCAGCCGTATTCTCACCTTTTCGGGTGGCACCACGCACTTGTGCCGCCAGCTCCTTCAATGTTGTAAGTGTATCAGACATACTGTATCATAAAAATGCATTGCGGCAATTCAAAACCTTGTAAAGTTCGGACAGATGTATTGCCGCAACCACGCCATAAAGCTGGTTATCATTGTTTACCACATAATCCGCTTCCACATCCTCCAAGGAAAAAGCGAGCCACAGCCTTTTCTTCCTTTTGTCTTCCAAAATTTGGTTGAGCAGCTCATCAAGAATGCGCTCGCACTTGTCAAGGGCAGCCTCTATCTGCTCATAGTCGGAGGTGTCGGACACATGCTCCACAATGAAGAGCAGGTAATCGCGGTCTTTTCGGTATGCACCCGGATTACCGCCGTAACCGAATCCTGAGCCACGGTCCACAATCACTGCCGGATAGTGGAGCACGCTGTCCAGTGCCGTATGCTTCTCTCGTTCTGATGAGAGGAAGTGTACTTCATCATTCTCCTTGTGTCGTATATCGACATGCCTTTCAGCCAGATTCTCTATGTATTCCGAAAAAGTCATTTCTTCTGTTTTTGGGCGTCACGTATCCTTTTGTTGAGCAGGCGGAATGCCGTTGCCACCGGCATCGCCTGGTATTTCTCCATCACCGCCACATCGTCACCGACAAAGGCGTCGAAGATGTCGAGCCAGTTGACTGACGGTGCGGCGGGACTATTCCGCTTTTCCTCCGGTTCATCATCCAACGGAAAGAGGAAAGGAAAAGCCTTTGAAAGCCACCTCTTGACAAAAACGTAGTTCAGGAATATGGCATACTTGACGTGCCTGTCAATCTTTGTCACCTTCATTATCCGTTTTTGCAGTATCAGCGGTTTCTGCCTGCTAAATAAGCCGTTTTTCCCACCTGATGGTAGGACAATATATTCGTTGTCCTTCAAATAGAGCATTGCTACGAAAGTGTCCAGTGAGGCATCCTTGCCGTCACGGACATATCGGTTGAAAGCAGTGTCCACGTGCATGAAGTGTTCGAAACACATCCCCTTCAGGCGGTCACCCGGCGCTTTCAGCCCGGAGACGGCAGGAAGGATAAAGCGGTCCATCCGGACACGGCAGTCGCTGATGAACTCCACCAGTTCGCTCAGCTTATAACTGTAATAGGTGTCGGAACCGACCCCGTACGGCAGGGAATAGAACTCCTTCAGGAAGGATGGTTCGTCTATTTCCTGAAGATAAAGCCGCGACACGAGCAGGAACTGTGCCGGTGTCAGCTCCTCCCATTTCTGAGGTACCCGGCGGATTATCTCATGGCGGATTCCGAATCTACGGTATGCAATGCGAAGCTCCCTCATGTCCAGAATGTGCGTTTATGGTCATTGTCCCGGTCGTATATCTGCCTGGGATCACCCTCATAGAAATTCTCAAAACAGCTCCGTACCGTACGCAGCAGCACGGTCATGTACATGTCCGCATCCGTTTTCAGATTCTGGATCTGTACGGCTATGCGCTCCGTATCGACGGGTCTCTTCTCCTCATTGCCCTTCTCACCCGGCTGTACAGCGGTGAAGTACAGCCCCCGGTCCGTGACGCTACCCGTCTCCATCAGCAGCCGTCTGACCGCCATTGCCACAATGTAGCGGGAGCAGGCAAGGCGCAACCGCTCCATGCTCTTCCGGGCTTCTTCGTCTTCTGGGGGATTTACCAGTCCGTCAATCAGATGCTCATACAGCTTGTCACCGATGGCCGGCTGAAGGAGCATCTCCTCGGCAAACTTCAGGTGCGGCTGCAGACGGAGGAAAACAATCCGGCTGCCATTGATAAAACAGACGTCATTGACATCCGCGGTACTGCGGACAATGGCTGATTTACGGTCCTGATAGGCCTGGGAGGACGCGAACTCCGGATATTCGGCTATATGGGCATACAGAAACTCAAGCAGCTCGTCGAGCGCATTGAACCCCTTGTTGCGTAACGATGCCCGCAGGTTATCTTCCTGGTACTTGTACACCTGCTGGAATGATTCGCCGTTGTCGGATTTCTGACGTTGGAAGCCCGCATCGGTGATACGCATGCTGATTTCATCGAAATCGTTCCAGAACGCCAGGTTCGCGTTCGCGCGTTTGCAGATCTCCAGCAGGCGGCTGTCCAGTTTCTCCCGTTCGGTTGCCCCTTCGGTATTCTGTTCCAATACATCCGGATTTGGACCGAATTCATATATCTCGACCACTTCTCCCACCATCGCATCGCCCAATAACGGTACGAGGTATTGCCGGAAAGCATTCCGGAGCGGTGCCTCCATCATGTCAAAGGAGATGGCGGTGTTCACCTTCATCACCGCTTTCAGCTCCTTGCCGTTGTTCCATTTTTTTGCACTGAATATCATTAGCTCAATGTTTTTTTGGTACCGCTGCCGGTATCGAGGGTTACTAATACGGTATTGCGGAAACGCAGCTCGCATTCCGGCATGCCGTTCATTTTGATATAGAGTTCTATAGGGTCCAGGATATTCTGCCGGTCAATCCACGCGTTGGCAATGTTCACAAGGAAAGCCTCACGGATATTGGAACCGCCCTGGTTGCCGGCATAGGTGCCACCGGGCATACCTGCACCGAGCACATTCGGATTCACCATCAATGCAAACAGAATTTCCGAGTTGGCGGCTGCCGACACCGGAAGATTGTCACTACCCTGGTATTTGTTCTCCAGCGGCTTGATTTTCCACTCCTCCTCAATCCTGCCGTTCATCTCGTTCACGGCATAATGAGAGAAGATGGGCTTCTCCGCATTGTCCGGTCCGCAAAGGTTCTGCTCCACAGAATCCATATACTTCTGTATGGCCGCCTCACGCTCCTTGGCAGAATAGTCCTTGGACGGGTATTTCTTCTCCCAGTAGGAATACGGTATCTGTACATGCCACTTCCAGGTTATCTGGTTCTTGTAGGCTTTCTTGAGGAAATGGGGGATAAGATGGGCTATCTCCACCCATCCACAAACGTAGGCGGGCCACCAGATGGGCATGCCGTAAAGGTCGTCGTTGCTCCAGCTGTCGCGTACCGGCATGATGAAACCGTCCCTCACCTTTCCGGCAAACTTTAACACCTCGGCGTGCATCTGCGGGTCGTATTCGGAGAGCACATCCAGCCTGGTGTATTGTCCCTTGTCCGGACGTTGCGGCCAATATCCGGAAATGATGCACTTGCAGGCGCCGTATTCGTCCACTTCGGAATAACGGCGGTAAAGCGCATTGACCGGATTGACCCCTGCAAAAGAATTGCCGGCAGCCGACGGCACAAACTGGACGGCACCGTTGCCGAATTTCAAGTAATCCCGAAGCACCTTCTCCATGTAGCGCCTCACATTCCGGGAAGCAATAAAAGCTTGTACTCGGCTATCGGTAACGGGCTTCAGTATCTCGTTGCCATCATTGTCGTAACCTTTCACCGTACAAGGATATATGCCTTGCCCAAGTGTCAGGTTACGAAGAAACTTCAGGCCCGTATTGAGCACGCTGGTGTTTCCTATCTCTTCAGCCGCCTTCTGGGGGAAATCATTCTCATCTCCCCATGGACGCACCTTCACTCCGTCGATGTCTATATAGGAAACATTCGACAAGTCATATGGCGCCAGGATTCGGGTACGCTCCTTCATTTCGTTCTGGGGTGTCCCCGTCGTTTCGCCGAATATGTACGTGGACTGCATCAGCAGGGGAATGCCGCTTGAATTAAACAATATGTTCATCAGAATATTATTTTCTTTTTGTTATACTCCAGTATCAGGTCAATATCCACAGGGTAGGGGTGTCCTTCCGGATTTCCCTTGCAGTCGCAGGGCTGCACGCCCCGGAGCTGGTATTCCTTCATGTTCATGCGTCCTGCACCGCAGGCGTAGGCCTGGGGCATGAAATAGACCTTGCCTTCCTTGCTGACGAACTTTATCGAAAAGATGCGCCGGCGTCCGCGTTCGTCCGTGCGGATGTCCATGTCGGCCAGAGCCAGGTTTCTGCGTATTGTCTCCATATCGTTATATCATTCAAATGTATTGTCAAATGTTCTGTCGAATATCCGCCCATAAATACCATTGTCACCGGTACGCTCGAAAGCCAGATGCAGGCGTGATGCCTGACGGAATGTAAGTGAGACATTGATTTTCTCGTTGCCGGTACGCTTGTGAGAGAAATCAATGTCAGTGGTCACCACTTCCGTCGATGTTTCCGTATTATACAGCTGCAAAGAATCAGTTGTTATCAGATCCAGTACCTTTCCGTATTGTCTGGTGTCCAGATAGCCGCTGTTTACCGTACGGCTGTCAATGTATTTGGATGAAGTGCGGACGGTTCTCTGTAACAGTTCTACCGGATCACCCTCAAGTTCGGGGGAATATTCCACCAGTCCGGTGAATGCCATTGTCTCCGGCATACCGAATGCGTTTCGGTAAATGAAATTGGTGACATTCCTATACTGTCGGTCATCATTGACAAATCTCACCTTATCCTTTACAGTGCCATCTTTTTTCAATAGGACATCATAATATGTGATGGATGATACGGCAATACCGGACCGACGTACAATCTTATCAAGTGAAAAAGAAACAGCGAGCATACCGGCAGTGGCATCCACTTGCTCACTGACTGTCTTGTACTTTTCCTTTCCCGCATCCATGTAGGCTATGCTCATGTCCACCGACATGCCTTTATGGGCAGTAAAGGTTAGATATTCCATTCTATCATGGGCTGTACGGATTGTGCTCTCGTGTGTCAGAAAAAGTACGTCTGACGGGGATACCGATGTGCGACAACGGCTGTAATAAGCATTGAAACTCCTCCGGACTGTGTCCTGCTTGCCTGAAAACACAGCGGTTATGGACAATGGAGCCTGATAATAAGAGACTACATTGTTTGACATCCCTTTCGGGTCATGCAGGGAGAAGTGACTGCGGAGCATTTCCCCTATCTCATGGATTACCACGTTGCCTTTCAAAGCGTAATAGCTCTCATTGAAAATCTCCGTACCTCCGGTTTCAATACGGACATTCAACTGTTCATCTGTGATTCCTGAGATTTTTATTTCCCCGATTTCCGAGATGAAGCAGTCCACTCCATCATGTATGCCGTCCACTACCATTGCCAAAGGGTTTTAGAAATGCCCAACACCAGTGACCTGTTGTACAAGTCATATCCTGCTCTGAACTCCCATTGCTTATGGCGATATTCTGCCGACAAGACTTGCCAGGAACGTCCAATTTCCAGACCTAAGGCAAGAGCATTGTTGCAGACGACCGGTTGCCGGTAGTCCACCACTACCGTGCGGTCAAGCAATGAATTGCGGGATATGACGTCGGTCAGCTCCACTTTCAGGTAAGGGCGTTCAATAATTGTATCAAGATAATGCTTCTCCGAGAAATAGTCGGCCAGTATAGCCGCCGTATCCACTTCTGTGGGTACCTCACGGACAATCACCTCCGGTTCCGGAATGGCAGAGCGTATCGTATCATGCCTGACCACCGTTTCCGGTACATGGACAATGCTCCGTTTCCGGGAACCCAGCCAGTGGCCGGCCCAGCCGGAAAGAAATGCGATAACCGCACAAAGCAACATATGGCTAACCTTCCGTCTCATCGGCCTTTCTTCTGAATTTATCCGTGACTGTCACCCACAATATTCCCACCTGCTTGATCAGCGCATCTTTCGGCTTGCCGTCGATGACTGCCAGGTTCTCCAGTATGCTTGTCACGTGCTCGACGCAGAACCAGGTCATGACGAACACCTTGACAATGGAAAAGAACAGGGTGGCCAGCAGCATGACAAAGCTTTCTTCCGCTCCGGCCTTGCTCTCCAGATAGAACGAGTGGGTGATATAGATGATGGTCAGCCAGATACACAGCTTGATGATGCAGCGTGAGAAACGGAAGCTTTCAAATCCTATTCCCTGGACCTTGCTTGCCCGGATGCCCGTCCACATCTCTGAGACAATGGCGACGAGCATGGCCATGGCCAGGAACGGTGTAATGCCTATCCATTCGCTGACTACGGCAGTGACGGCGCTGAAGGAGATGGCCGGAAATTGCAGGTTGTACTTGAAGCTCGGAGCCACCGAAAGAAAGAACTCCTTCGGTGAATCATACCCATAGGTGGCGACGAATCTTGTGAAAAAACGTATCATATCTCTTTTTTTGTCACAAAGATAGAGCCCAACCATCCGCTCTCATAGGACAAAAAAAGCCCTTACTCTCACGAGCAAGGACTTCAAAAATAAAAAAATCTCCGGTTAGTATTTTTATGGCTTCTCGTACATCACCCAGTAGGGTTGTCCTGCCAAATATTCTACATGGTACCCGGCATCAGCCAGTTGTTTGGCCAGCGCCATCGGAGCGACATCGACAATGTTCGACAGCTCATATACCAGTTCAGCGGTGGTCTTGTAACATTTCTGTGAAGTGGTACCGATGGGTGAATAGTTCTGGCCGATGAAGTTTGCTATGGCTTTCTGCCGCTCGGCTTGTTGCTTCTCCAATTCGTCTTGTTTGTCCGGTTCTTCGTCGTTTTGATAAGAACGGAATCCTATCTTCTTGCTCATTGTGCGCCTCCTTTCTCTTCTTCCGGAGTCAAGCTTCTTATCATGGATGACACAATGCGTAAATCACTTATTACGGATATAATGTCATCAGCACTAACTTCATTGTCGACTTTCAAGTCCAGGATTAATCCGGTAGCTCTATCTATGGTATTGCAACAAGCACTGGCAACGCCATTTTGTAAAATCGAGATGGTTTCGCTGATGGAGGAGGTCAATACGATGTTATTGATTTCGGTATTCATTTCTCACCTCCTTCCCCATTAGCCTTTAGGGCATTTTGCATGCAGGAAATGATTTCACGTAACTCATCGGCAGACATATCGCAAGCTATATAATTACCACCATACGACAACATATAACTATATTCATCGGTGTTGGTAGCTGAATGACTGCGTTGGCTCGTTACAAATATGCCATCTTCGCTGATTTTTTTATGTTTGCTCATGCCTCACCCCCTTTCCGGCACTTCTTTGCCTTATAAACACACAACGCGGCTGCCGCCAGTAGGGGAGGGAACACCATCGCGGCACATGCCCAGACAATGGCACGGAAGTACCAGCAATCGGCTTCGGTCTTTATTTCGCAATCGGGAGCCAGGACGCGGTAGTAGCGGCATTGGATGTTGGATACTTGCTCATTCAGAGCTTTCAAGTTCTCGGATACACGAATCCCTGCGGGTTCTGGTGCGATAAGCGCACCGGATGTTTGATTTTTCATACTGTAACTGTTTAGCATTTTAGGCAATTTTCTTAAAAGAAGAACGGCTGCCATTTCCCGTGTCGCTAAACAGTTACAGATTCCGCTCGTAGAGCAAAAGTGTAATGGGAAAGGCAGCCGCCTATTTCGTATGTATCATTTTACTGACGTCAGTAAAATGGTTAATGTATGGGCATAAAAAAAGCCCACTGAAATTCATTGAGCATTGACCGCGCTCTGCGATACGGTGTGACCGTAACTGTTTAGCACTGCAAAGATGAGAGTTTCTTTTGAAACAACAAAAGAAAAGCGGAGTTTTTTGCTCCGCTTCTCTTTTTAAATTGAAATACCGCTCAATTCCTTTCCGATTTCACGCACCGTATTCAATATCGCCTGCTCCCGTTCTTTTGAGGGACGTTTAATTCCCCGTATATACTGTGCCAACAAACTCTGCTGCATCCCCATCCGTCGGGCAACAGCCGAAGCGTTTATCTCCGGGTGTGTAAGGAACAAGCGGGAGATACCTGCCGGTTCTGGATCATCATATTCAAAGCTCTCGTAAGAAACATCCTCGTCAATCTCTTCCCAGTGAATGCCGAAAGCTCCCAGCTCATAATCCTCGCGCTGCTCTTTGGTGGCATTCCTCAATCTTTGATAATACAAGATTGACTGCCACAACGTACGACCGTCATCAGTTTCGATGTAGATTCGTTCACCTTCGAACCAAACTTTTTTCGCTACCATAATCACTCCTTTCTATGTATAGAGATATACGGCTTATTTGCCGTATATCTTAACCCATTCTGTAATAATCAACTCTTTGTTCTCTTCAATAATAGACTCAGCCAGTTTTATGTCTTTGGGCTTCATTCCTTTATTGACCATCAACCGGATTTCATCACCTACCTGGAACTTGGCTTCACCGTCTTGACTGAGTACATGTACATGCACCGGTTCGTGGTCACGTACATAAATTCTAAACTTCAAACCGAATAAAATTAAAATTGTTGGCATATCGTTATCTGTTTTTGATTACTCTGCAAAGATAGGTAATTATTTTATTACCCACAAAGAATAGGGTAATTATTTTATTACCATAAGTAAAAATCCCCTCCGTGGTTGAAGGAACGGTAACACGACCAGTCATTCCGCTTTTCGGGCCCCATTTCGTTTGCGAGCATGCGAGCAAACGGAATGGGTGCGCCCTGCACCCCTCCGTCAAATCAGCCCCTCATCGCCAAAACTGTAATATCCACCATTCGTTATAATCACATGGTCTATCATCCTAATATTGAATAACCCTGCCGCCTTTTTAAGTTGCTCCGTCAGCCTCTTGTCCTCATTGCTCGGTCGGCTGTTGCCACTCGGATGGTTGTGCACCGCTGCGAACTGCACCGCCCCCGTATCAATCAGCACGCGCATAATCAGTCTTATATCCGCTGAAGTCTGGTCAATACCGCCTACCGATATGCGTACTTTCTTGATAATCCGTCCGGCTTGGTTTATCGACACTACCCAAAATTCCTCATTCGGCAAATCTCCTATCAACGGCTCCATCAGTTCGTATACGTCTTTGCTCATCCTTATTTGCCTACGTTCCACCTGCTGCGACAGTTGTCTCTTGTACATCTCCACGGCTGCCACGGCTACCCTCCTGCGTCCAGGAGTCAAAGAGGAAAACAATTTTTCAAGGTCTATCACTTCGTTGCTGCGTTCGATGTCCGAAACAATCTGTCTGTTGTTGCTGATTTCGTAAATCAGTTCGCTGTCGCTCATGTAGCGGCAATCGTTATCAAAAAGAGTATTCATAATTGTATGGATTAAATTGTTATAAAAGAATTGTCTTGCCTAAGAAATAGCCTCCCAAAACCTCTGCCCCAAGCGTTTCAAGTGCACACGCAAACCGTGCGTAACTATGCCCCTGCGTCAGTATATCATCGAATACAAGGCATTTCTTACCCTTGAAAAAACGCTTGTCAAACTTGATGACCTCCACCGTCTGCACCGTCTTGGCCGCTTTCGTCTCATGGATGGCAAGCCGTCCACCCTCAATGGTAATTGCTTTGTACGCATTCCTGCACCCCGTCAGCCGTGCCACCTCTTCGGCAAAAGCCTTGTATCTGATTTCGTTCTTCTCTCCGCTACTGGCTGGTATGCAGACCAACGTCACGTTGCAAACCTCCGCACCGAACTGCTCGCGCATCTTCTTCGCTACAAGTTCTGCCACAGACGCACTGCGCTTCCCGTCCTTAAAATCCCATATCATCCTGCGGATAGACCACTCCCGTTTGTTAGCCTCGTACTTGGTAGGCAAGTAATCAAAGAAGTTAAACATGAATTTAGACCATTGATTTTTCCATGCTTCGGGGATGTTTCTTTTTGCTGCCATAACTGTAAGTTTTTAATTTATTCTGGATTTCTGGAGTCGTCGGGTGGAGCCTTTTTTAATTTTCTCCGTTTCCCAGAACGACTTTTTTTTTATTCCGGCGTGTCTGTATGACGTGCGGTATGGTTGCCTTTTGATGCCGCAATAATTGAGGTGCCGAGGATGACATTCCGCAAGGTTCCGACTAAAACCGAAGGCTTGAATACTACCCGTAGGGCTGGAGATTTTTTAGCGGACAACGCCCGACCTTGTTTGTCAGACCGGTGCCCTACATTTGCGGACTCAAAAGACTACCTGACCGCATACAGAGATGCAGGAAATGAAAAGGAGTTGCGGAAAAGAAACGGAGGCACGCCAAGCGGAACGCTTACCGCTCTACGGTCTCTACCTTAGCTATTGAAACGGAAAAGACCGGGTCTACCTGCATGGATGCGGACAAACGCAAGTAGCTGCCGCTACTTACCGCTGAGACGCGCAAAATCCGTACTGGAGGAAATAGATTTGCCTGCCTGTTCCTTCAGTACGGATTTTGCGCGCGCCGTGCTCTTTGTTAATGAATGTTATAATAAATATACTTCTTTGATAATGAATACAGAATACCCCGCTTTCCATCCGAATGGAAACAGAAACGGAAGTTTCTGCCGACCGCGCCCTATCCAAAAACGCAACCAAAAGCGCAAGAAACAAGGAAATATGACAAGGAGGATGCCCCTCGGCCAGTCCTGCACACGGCGTTCTGTCCTAAAGTGCAGCGATTCCCATTGCGGACGTTGCGAGTCCTGCCATAAGCATTGCGATTGTGATTGCGGATGTATGTGTATGAGGTGAATCAGATACGTGCGTCCACGAATCCGTATGCCTGCCTGAGTAGGTGCCCGTACTTCGTCCATACACGCTTATCCACCGCATCACCGAAGTGGGTGGCTTCTTCCGGAAGGATGGACTGGTTACGCTCGCTGCGCTTATCCTTGGCAAAACGCCCCTCGCGGTCCTCGATGACACGCGTATTGTTCATGGAGATGAGTGTATATTTGCATTTCGAGCCGTTGAAACGCTTCTTCGGGAACCGTTCGTCTTTCTCTGCCAGGATGGAAGCCCAGAGCAGGTACTTGTCATGCTGCGGCGGCTCCATGCCCGCATGGGTGTGTTGTTCCACCGTCCACCCGTGTTTCTCCAGACGCTCGATGGCAAGCTCGTTGTAGGACTTCTTGTTGTTGGCACGGCGTGCATCCCCGTAACGGTCACGGTAATAATGCAGGTGTTTGTTGATATGGTTACGGTAGTAGTGGCAGAACTTGTCCATCAGCGCGTTCACCATGGTGTCATCCTCTTCATCACGCTTGACGAAGAACTCGTTGATGTTGTTGTCCACCGGCTCACGTGTCAGCATCTTCGTCACGAAGTCATAGTTGCGCTCCTGCGCCACTTCCAGGAATGAAGCGGCACTACCCCAGTCGGGTGTCAGCTCTATCGGCTGGTTGGGATTGCAGTCCAGGTCACGCCGGCTGTCATCGTTATTGGCAAGCTGCTGCCAGTTGTAGTTATGATCTTCGGCAAAGTCACGGATATAGTCGTCATTGGTCGCATTGTAATAGATATGGCGTTCATCCAACTGGTAGTAGCAGCTGTCAATCTTATCCACCATGAAGTTTAGGATCTCTATCATGAAGGAAAGTTTATCCATCACCTTGTACTGGTTTAGGATATAGTTCATGCCCACATTGGCGATGTTGTCGAAGATGGAGCCAAGGATAAAGAGCGTGCCGTCACGTGAAACGAACGGCGTGATACTTTGCCTGAGACGGACGGTCTCGTTCCAGATCTCCTTGAACAGTCCGGCGTCATTCGCAATCCTTGCATCAATGAGCTGCATCTGTAACCGCACAATCCTGTTCCAGACATCAAACAGCCGGATGCCGCGTTCTTCTTCATAATACTTGGCCGGTTCAAGCAACCATTTCTGTTCAGGCGTGTACGGCATGGAGGAGAGGAAGGTGTTGCCGTGGTGCTTCAGCACCGGATGCTCCGACTTGCGCCCGAAGATATGCTCATTGCCACGGTTGGTCGGCGCCGCCTCCTGGTCGAACTTCTCCTTGTCGAGTGTCAGCGCTTCATCGGTGATGTTGTAGTCCGCATTCGGACCGCGGCTGTTGCCGCCCTGGGTAAGTATGTAGAGCATATGCCCGTTACTGAAGCTGATACCATACTCAAACGACATGATGTGCTCGTAAGGTTTATACCATCCCTCAATAGGTTTGCGACAAACCACATAGTCACCGGTCTTGCTGACCGGATCCCACTGCTTATAACCGAGCATCTCCAGCATCTTGAACGCTGAAGGCAGGGTTTTAGTCAACGCCTGCCCAATGGTGGCCTGGGTGAGCGTAGTAATCCCTCGCGGCATGAGCCGGATGTTGTCATCTATCACGGCACCGGTAATGAATGATTTACCCGTGGCACGCGAGTAGATGACATATCCGTTCTTGTACGGCATCACGAGAAATGCCGCCTGCGCCGGATTGACCTGTATGACCTCTTCCCAGACATTTTCGTCCATTGTCCTGCCGTATCAATATCGTGGGAAAACAATGTAGTTCACACCTTCGGAGGAAGTCATGCGGGGCATGTCCTGCCCGGTGTCAGCCAGCAGCTGCGGCACCTCTTCCGGCCTGAACCTGGCGGATACGGTACAGACAATCTGTGTCTTGCTGACCGATACCATATCAATGTGCTTATGGTCAACCAGGTAAGAGATGAGTCGTTTGTTTGTCAATTTTTTCATGGGTAATCTGTTATGAGTTCATTATTTCTTCAGCTTGTGCGTCGTCGATAGGCGTGTACATCGAATCCACCAGAACCTTCTGCTCTTCCTGGGAAAGGTTGCGGACGGCATTTAGGGGAATATCCACCTTTTGCCCCATACTGTTGATCTGGATGTAGAATACGTTCTTCTCCATGCGTCGCGGGTCCTCGACGGAAGCCGGCTTCTCACCAATCATCTGATGCAGCACTTTCTTGGCGTTGTTCCATTGCTTGAGATCACCTTTGAGCTTGCAATCCCGGATAAGCTGAATCTGGTCCTTGATCATCCAGGCATACCAGAAGTCCCAGTCGAACTGGTGCTGTGTCTTGAACAGCTCTTTTGCCAGGGCGATGTCCTTCCTTATCTGGGTACGCGAGATACGGTATTTTGCCAGCATGATGTTGATGATGTGGCTCTCGTTCGGATAGTCATCCAAAAGACGTGCTATCTGCAGCACCCGGTTGCACTGCACACGCAGATGCTCCGGCAGCGGACTGTTCTCCGGGTCGATGATGTGCTGCTGTATAAGGTCGTAGGATTGCTCCTCCAGTGCGGCCTTGCTTTTGGATGCCGTCAGACGGTTGTTATTCATACTCAAGATACTGCTGTTGCGATTTGATGAACTTGATAAGCTCCTGCTGTGCCGGGTTGCTGCCATTGACGGCCGACTTGATGAGTGACTCCCGGAGTTCAACCGTCTGGCGAAGATGCCCCCGGTAGAAGGCGGTCCGGACTTCGGTGCCCGGTGTGCGGAGTTCCGCGAGAAAGTCCGTCTCATCGGCACCTATATTGATGGCTATCAGCCCCGGAGGGATCAAACGATAGGCCATCTTCTCTATCTCCTCACGTTGTTCCTGAGTCAAATTCATCATTCAGCATTTTAAAGTCAAAATCAAAAATATCTCTGCCGGTATGGATGATTCCACGTTCCAGCTTCGGGTTGTGCGTGGCGTTCTGGCTGCCCACTACGGTAATCTTCCAGTCCTCGTTATACAGCAGCGCCACCTTCGCATGAAGCGCGAGGCAACGGTAGCAGTCCGGGAACGTGGTCACCAGATAATCGAACGGTTTGGGTGATATGCTGCGCACCCGGTTGTCTATCAGGAACCGCACTGACAACAGCTCGCCCGTTTCCACCTTCCGATGAATCGCCGCAATGCTGTCCATGGAGATGGAATAGGTGGTAAGCAGCAGGTGTGCCGGTCCCGTCTGTCTGAGAATATAGAAAATCAACTGGATCAGGTTGAACGCCCCTGAAGAGTAGAAATGCTTGTCCCTGCCGGGTACCAGCACCCCCATGGCGTCCGGATGCAGCAGCTTCTCCGCAGCCAGGTCGTGGCCGGAGGCTGCCGCATCCGTTCGGCGGATGTAGCCTGTCGGGTATCGGTCTCCCTGCATAGGACTTACTGCATCATCCGCCGGCATCATCTTATTCTCAATCTCGCTGCAACAGACCAACATAACCTAACCTATTGCAGTTCTGCCAAACGATATTCTATCCTTTCCACCAGTGCTTCCTGGGCAGCCACCTTCTTCTCGTATTTCACGCGTTTGGGGCAGTCGGGAAGGGGATTCTCCTTGCCGTCCTTGGGCTTGCTTTCCGAAGAGTACAGCAGCATGTTCCTTGCCTTGGTAATCTTGCTCTTGGCATTGGATTTCGCTTTCCTCAGCTCTTCCACGGATAGGGAACTGATGTCGGTCTCGTCCTCTTCCTTTTCCGGATTTTCTTCGGGGGTATCCGCTTTTTTGTAGAGTTCGTCCAGCTGCTCTTCAGTCGGCAGTTCCCTGTCCTGCTCGAACTGCCTTTTGATGGCAGCCAGCAGTGTCATGCGGTTGGAGAGAAAGGCTATACGGGCGACAATATCCTTGCGCTGCGTGCATACAGCCTGCGTGTTTGTCTCACCCAGTCCGGCAAGCATCCGGTGCTGGCGTGAACGTTCGTTGTAGCATTCCCGGAAGTCATAGATGATTTTGGCCATCACCGGAGGATAGGCGGGCTGTTCGTCCGCCTCACGCGCCAGTTCCCTCTCCGCAACGGCGACAATGGCGGCAGCCGTCTCTTCGGGAACCGTCTCGGAACGCCCGTCATTGCCCGGCATTGCATCATCTGCCAGGTCCACATCCTCAAAGCGCGGGTCATCCGGATGGTACCACACCTTGATCATCTGCCGGATTTCATACTCCAGCTTCTCGCGGGTATGCGGCTTTTCGCCCTGGCGTGCCAGACGTGCGGCGACAAACCCCTTATATCCAGAACGGGTCAGGATATTCACACCGGTGCTGTAGTCACGTTTCTGCGAGTTCAGCCACTTGATGCCGTCCCTGCGCGCCTCGATGTAGTTCTGTGTAATCTTTGACATTGTATGTACGTTGTTTTTTGATGATACGCAAAGCTATTGCGGTTTTTGTTGCCGGAATAGGACAAAACAAAATGTCCGCCCCTGCCTAAGAGCGAGAGACGGACATGAACAACCAATCATGAACAAAAAAGTCTTATGGAACTTCTGATGCGGCTTTTACAGTCAGGATATCCTCCGTATCCCCCTCATACACACATTTGCGCGGTGCGGTAAAGGTGTAGTGGAGGGTGTTCTGGTTGCGGGCAGTGGAGCTTGCTCCGGTAGTGGCGCCGTCACCCGATGCACGGAGCGCACCGCGCCGCTTGTCACCCATCAGGTAGTTCGTGCCGTTGTTGTCGGTCACGATAAAGAACATCTTGCGCCCTTTGGTCGCATTCTCAAAACCGAATATCTTCTTCCGCATCTTGGCCGAAATGATATTCAGGTCCATCAGGAACGATTCCCCGCCGCTTTCTCCCTGGTCGGTAATCTTGAACTCGGCCAGCTCGTCGGTGAAATCCATCTTGTATGCCCTGCAGCCTTCCTTCATGACCAGGTCGCCGACCAATGTACCGGCCGCTTCAAGAGAAAGGGGAGATTCCGTCTTTTTCGGGTAGTCCGGCCATGTGGCCACATCCGCATGATAACCGAAGATGACGGACGGTATGATACCGCCCATGTTGTCCTGGTTCTCGCAGTCCATTGCCTCGTTGATGTCATCAAGGGCAATACATAATTTAGGGTCTACTTCTGCCATAATCACGCCATTTTTTAAGATTTAACAACGTATGTACCCGTCACTTTCTCTACTGCACCCGCAGCGGGCGTCTTCTTCTGCACGGCAGGAGTGGTGTATCCGGCAGCCTCCAGGAACTCCACGGTATATTCCTTTCCACCGGGAACAGCCACATACGTGCCGGACTCACGCCAGGCTTCCTCGCCCTGGATACGCCATTTGCCTCCGTTGTTGGCCGCTTCATCCGGCGTAATGGTCACTTCAATGTATCCGAACGGATTGGTCCCTTCCGGGTCCACCGGACGGTCGTTGACGCAGAACTCGGACTTGTGCACAGACACGAACTGGAAGCCGATTACATACTTGCCCGCAGCGTCGAAGGTATAGGGATTGCCGGACATGAACGGCTTGATGGACTTGAAGTCGCTCTCCTTGTCAAAACCGTAGCATACGTTCTCCTTGGTGGTCAGCATGACGAACTGGCTGCCGTCGGGAAGGTTCGGAACACGCACCAGCTCGCAGCGGTTGTTGGAACCAAGCAGGTGTTGCGTGTCGGAAGTGTCCTCCTTGAGTCCGATGACAATCACGCCTTCACCTTTGCGCCAGTCATCATACATGTCACCGATGTCATCGCTGATGAACATCTTGATGTTCTTCTTGCGCTTGAAGGTACGCGGCATGTGGCGCCACATATCCAGCAGTTTCTCGCCGACATTGGCAAGTGTCAGCTCACCGGTAGCATACACATTACCTTCGGCACTGGAGATGTCCCCGACAGCTTCGCCTTCAGTGATAATGGTACCGATACCGTCGAAAGAGTCCTGAATGTCCGTCTTTTCTTCATCCGCACTGTATTTTGCCGTGAAAATGGCAAACAGCAGGTCATTGGATGCCAGTTCATGTCCGTGGTTGATCAGCCACAGCTCGAACGGGTGTTCCTTGCGGAGTGTACCGGGAACCTCGGCGATGTAGGTACGTCGGTAGCGCTCAGGCTCGTCGGACATCTCCATTACAACGGGACGCACTACCAGACGTCGGGGAACAATCTTGCCCAGATACTTTCCGGCAGTGAACTTTCCGGTGTACTTGCCGGAGATGCTTCCGCCCTCCACCTTGCCCAGTTCAAGGGAGTCGGTTATGCCCGGTACCGGAGTGAAATGTCTCAACACCTCCGAGGCGTCGAGCTTGTCGACCGCCTTCAGGATGTCCTTGTGCTTTTTTACCGCGGTCAGAACGGCGGTAATGTCAATAGGTGCTTTAAAATCCATAATAGAATAGTTTAGGTGTTACTCATTCTCAAAACTGTTGATCGGGTCTGTGGCGATGTCCGCAAACTTGTTGTCTTCGTTCGCTTCCCGGTGGCTGTCGGTACCCGTTCCGGGTATTTTGGCGACAATGTCACGGATAACTTGTACCTTGGCCTTGTTGTCGGCGGCATTCTTGATGCTGTCACTTAGGCTGTCAAGGTCATTCACGACTGCCGTCAGACTGTTTTCGGCGGTCTCCTTGGCAGTGTTGGCGACAGCCAGGTCATTCTCCGCCTTGGCTTTCGCTTCGTTGGCGGCCTTGACGGCGTCATTGATGGCCTGCAGATTCTCTACGGTAAGCAACATCTTGCCGTCTTTTTCCTCAATGCCTTCGCTGTTGAGGATCTGGTTGATGAAAGTAAATTCTTTACGCATAACTGTATTTGAATTAGAAATGTCAGTCTTGTTGCCGGCAGGGAACAGCCCTTTGATACCGTCGATAATCTGGGAGACCAAGTTTTTGTCACGGCCTTCCGGTTCCGGCTTCTCCTCCGAACCGATAGCCGGCAACGGTAGACCAAGCGCGGTGAAGCAGTCGGTCATTTCATTGGTCACCTGCGGCTTTTTATGGGTACCGGGAATGATCTTGTCTATGAATCCCCATTCCTTGGCTTCGGCGGCAGGCATCCAGCGTTCCTCTTCCATCAGGGTGATAATCTCCTTCAGGCTTTTGCCGCTACGGTTGATGTACTTCTGTGCAATCATCAGGTCAATGGCTTCCGCGCTCTTCTTCTTGTTCTGCAGTTCCTTGATGGTGTCCTCCAACTGGTCAGCATTGAGCTGGCCCCAGATGTCCACTCCCAGGCTGCATTTATGCGCCAGCCACATGCCGTCCTCGTGCATCTCGATGGACTTGGCGCCAAACGCCAATATGGTGGCCGCCGAAGCGTTGAAGCTGATGAACTCCACCGTCACATTGCCGTGCTCGGCCATCAAGGCGGACATGGCAACCGCTTCGGCCACATCACCGCCATAACTGGAAACCTTCAGGCGTACGGGCTGGCCTTTGGCCTTGTCAAGGAAGTATTTCAGATAGTTTTTGTTGTACCAGTAACGGTCAATCGCTCCGAATAATGTGATAACTGTCTCGTTCATAAAACTTATTTTTGCGCAAAGAAAAACGCAAAAAAAACGGTACCCAAGGACATCGGGCACCGTCAGCGGACATATAAATGTTTGACTGAAAGAGTGTTGTGTGTCAGCAAAGGACGTTGTACGGTTATATTTCCTCCATGTTTTCAATATAGACGGTCGGTTCATCCTGGATGCAGGTGAACGTGAATGAGGTGCCGTTCCGTTCCGACACGGAACGTCCGCTTGTCTTGTTTGTGGCGAACAGCATGAGTGCGTCCTCCTGCCCGCACCAATGGACCACCCCGTTGCCGTCCACTGCCAGTACATACCACAAGCCACGCTCCAGCGTCTCCATTAAATGATGATTCACTGAGGAAAGTTTTGGAATCACCCCTTCGACCGACACATTCCAGCAATCCCCCGCATCATTCACCTCCTTGTCCTCATTATAGGAATAGGTGTCATTGGCATATACCGGTATGGAAACAATATCCTCCCGGTTGCGGAGTTCCAGATAGTTCAGACCGGCGGCATAGTCCTTACGGATTTGCACGAACGAGGCCGGAGGCACGGCAATCACCTGCAACAATCCTCCGACGTTTTCAAAATCATAATGCATTGCTTTCATAAGTCATTTTTCCCTGCTGGGAAATTGTCCCGAATTCGGACAACTTCCCCAAAATTATACGGTTAATAAAGTCTAAAATCGTGGTATTCTCCACCGTTTTCCTATATCCATGCCGGTTATACTCCCTGCGGATAGTCTCATAAGACCAGGTGTCGTCATCAAAGCCGAAGCTGTTCTGAAAGTTGCGGATGGCGGTCGAGAGTGGGATTCCGATACTGACATGGGTGTCGAGATAGAGGAAAAGCATCTGCTTGATCCGTCTTTCCACCTTGCTGCCGAACGCCACCACTTCGGTATTCGACATCGCCCATCCGTATCGGTAGAAGTCATCACGGCGTATCTCCACCGCCACGTTGGCGGTATATCGTGCCAGGTTCCGGTATCTGTTCTCGTATCGTCCGGGTTTTGCAAGCCTGGAAAGGAAGTCGTTCTGTAGCTCCTTGTCCGGGGACAGATTGACTATTTCGGTCCAGGTGTCGTCCGGGGCATTGAAATTGTACAGCAGGAATTGCTTGACATAAGGCTTGCAAGGGAGCCAACACACAAATCGGTCTTTCTTTGTCATTTAAAGCATTGATTTTTATACAAATATACAAAATACCGATAATATAGCCAAGGCCTTATACGGATATAGTATAAAAATCGTGCGACAGTGCTTTTGTACATGGTTTATCTTTTATATTGTTGAATGTCAGGCTGTTATAAGTGTACAAAAAGCGTACAAAACCGTACTAATTCTTTCGTTTGCGTACTTTTTGCCGTTTTTTGAAGAAAAGTACAATTCGTGCGCTATTCGTGCACGATTCGTGCGGAATTTGTACGCTTATAAATATTTGTATATCAGAATAATATGTACTTAATTCCGCACATCCGTACGAATGCACGATTTTTTCTCTGTTTTTTAAGGTAGTCCAATTTTAAAAAGAAGAATAAAAAAAGAATAATATACCCCCTCCGGGAATTCTCATGTCTGTTGCCACTTCCATGCACGTTTGTCCGAATCGTTATTATGACGGGTTGGGGGGAGGGGGGAAGGGGCAGAAGAAAAAACTGCATCCGGCTGTACTCACGCACAGCCGGATGCAGACAAATACCTAATATGCACTTTCAAGAATACTCCGCATTGTGTTTTCCGGGAATGTCATCACGGAAAATCTTCCGGATAGAACACCTTGCAGATGAATTCATATTCACGGGGAATGGAACGGACTCCTACAGCCACACACAAGCCTCGCGCCGCCATTTCATACAAGCGCTGGTTGGTGAGTACGGCTCCACGGAAATTGTAGCTGCTGCAGAAAACGAAATAGGCCGTCGCCAGGTCTATGCCGTAGATGTCGTTCGATATGATTTTCGCTGCATCCGAAGGGATGAGTGCGAAACCGAGCCGTACTGCCAGGCGGCTCAACAGTCTCTTGCGTTCAGCCGGTTCCGGAGAAACGACCACCAATATTTTGTGCTCTTTTTTCAGCATGATTGTTTGCGTAATTCGTTGAAAATATGTATCTTTACATCATAATAAATTGACATATTCTATCCCTTTCTCCATTTCGGGATGAAGCGGTTCCCGGAAGGTTTAAAGCCGGTTGTCCGCCGCACATACTCCATATCATCCGACAGTTCCAATTGTCCTGCATACTTGTCGTAAGGCTGTTCCGCAATGAGAGTCTTCACGATGTCCCGGAACAGTTCCAGGTCTTTTTCCCGGCAACGGTCTGAGATACGGAACCGGCAGCCTTCCGGCAGATCGACACACATCAGATACACCGCATCATAGAACGCCATGAAACGTTCGGGCGCCATCTCGTAGAGCGGCATAAGTCTGGCCATGATACTGGAATGTGTCTCGCTCATCAGAATGCAAGTTTGTTGTCCGGATTGCCAACCGGTAGTTCATGCGGGTCACTCTGGGGTGTCTGCTCTCCGGCTGTCTTGCCTATGGTGAAATACTCCACTCCTCCGGACTTGTCATCTATAACCGGTTTCCCGTCCTTGTCCAGGAAGAGAGGCAGACCGCTTTTGGCGTCATACTTGTGTGGGTTGAACACCCAGCCCTTCCATTCGCAGTATTTTTTTATCTTGTCCTTGAAGGCGGTGGAAGTGATGTACTTGCGTTGCTGCGGATCATAGTTGCAGAAATTGTCATAAATCTCCTTGCGTGGGGTACGGCGACAGTGCTCCTCGCTGCTGAAGTATTCGTCCGCCCAGGATATGATGGTCTCGCCAATCTCCTGCCTTAGCTTACGCTGCTGCAGGCGTTCGCCCGGTGCCTGCACGACCCCGAATTTAAGATAGAGCTGTATGCAGTTGGCCAGCATGTTCCAGGTCAGGTTCCACTGGGTGAAGTCCCATTCGGAAAAGAACAGTACCCCGAAATCATCCATGGGCTTGTGCTTGTCATTATAAAAATCGGAGAAGGCTATCAGCCATTGCCTGTCGGTATAGCTGGAACCGGTACCGCGGATGGCATGATTGGTGGGGATATATACTTTGGGTGATTTGGCGAACGGATAAGTGATACGTGCGCCCCCCTTTTTGTTCACAGTCCAGTCTCCGGTGAGATTGGGGAACAGAAACTCGAAGTTGAAGTTCAGCATGACATCGTCGATGAATACCAGGCGTGTCCGTTCGTCGATGTCATTCCAGATAAAGCTGTCGTTGAAGATGTCCGTCCGTTTCCCGGATATATAGACTGTATCGACAACCTGGCGCATCAGCTCACCGACAAGTGACTTGCCGCTGCGTCCGTTGCTGTCACCGACTTCCGACTGCTTGCCGTCCATGCCGATAACGGCACGTGTCACGTTCGCGTCCTTGCATTCCATCAGCATGTAGCCGATGGCGCACATCTTAGAAAGCAGATGAAGATTGTTTTCAAAGATTTCACTCTCCTCAATCTCTTCCGGCCTCTTTCTCCAGGTGAAATTGCTGGTATTGATAAGGAACTGGAGATAGTGGCATTTCCTGCCTTCCGGAGAGAGTTCGTAGTCATACCTGCCGTCCTTCTCCCTGAATATAATGAGGGGGTGGCCGAGGTACCTGGCATCGGTGTTCTTCCGTTGTTCATCCCATATCTGGTGGGTGATGCTTTCATATCCCACTTCCTTGACCTCATGCTGGGTGATGTGCCAGCAACGGTCACGGAAATAGAAATATTGCTCGTCACGGGACGGGGAGATGAAGTTCGGTTGGATGAAGGCGAGCCTTGACATCTGGAACGGTCCGACGTATTGCGAGCCTCCCTTGAGTAGCTGGTTGTTGACGAAACGGCTGCAGTTCTGTTCGGCAAAGGCGAACATGAAATCGCGTGCGTCTTCCACGTCAATGGTGCGGACTACCGGCGGCTCCAGATGGATATATGTCCAGAGTTTGGTATCGAGCAGGCGGTAACGGCCGATACCCCGGTTCTGGAAAAAGGTCTTGGCGGCCACATAATCATATTCAAACACCGGCACCCTGTTACCGTTCGTTTCCTTGTAGTCCTCATTCCAGAACTTCTCATCCTCATCATAGGGTAGGGCAGATACCAATTTGCCGTTCTCGTCAAACTTCCAGGCATAGCGACCAAAGATAAATTCCGGAAGCTCCTGCAGGACCTCGCGGTGCTGCTCGGCAAATTTTTCATGGCTGTGCAGGTTCCATAATTCCCGTAGTTTCTGGTCATTCCATGTGGTGATTTTGAACACTTCCACATACTTTCCCATTCCGGACTTCTCGTTGCAGGCAAATTCCAGGTCTTCGGCCAGTTCCTCTTCATGACCGGCCAGCTTATCGGCCAAGAGGTCGTCCACTCCCTTGTCGCCTTCATCGTTCTTGTTGATGTGGCCAATGAATATTTCCACCATGATACCGCGGTTCTTCAGCATACGCATATATTCCTTGAAGTTTCGGGCAGCGGAGAAGAAACTGCGTGGTCGAAAATCAACTGGAGCATTGAACTTAATGTTACGGGAGAGGTCATTCCAGTCCGCATCAAAAATGAAAGCCACTTCCTTGACTCCGCAGACAGTGATTATCTTGACAAGATCCTCCGGCAACGCCCCTTTCTGTCCCAGGTTCTGGATGCCGCTGACCGCTATGGAGGGGATACCGTGCTTGCATGCCTTTTCCGCTTTCTTTTCTCCTTCCTGGATGTAGAGTCTTGGGAACTGCTCTTTCCTCTTGTACATCTGCCTCATGCGTTCCGGGATGTATATGGGCGTACCGCTGCCGGCAGGAGACTTGTACTTGAACGGTTTCCCTTCCTTGTCCCGGTGTTCTTCCGGGAATTGCCAGCGGACGCGGTAATACACTTTGAGTTCCTGCTTGCCACGCCCCGGCAGCTTACGGGTATAAGTGACCGGCATGCCGTCCAGGTCGTAATATTCGATGATGACATCATCCCCGTCAACGATATTGCCGTATTCGTCAACGGTTCCCGGACGGAAAGTCTTCGCCTCGAAAATGCTCTGTGTATCTCCCTTCTTGAAGATATGTGCCGTCACGTCCTGATAGGTCAGACCGCTGTCAGCAAGCATACGGGCGCAGAATATAGTGTTAGTATAGTCCTTCTTTCAGCCATTGCAGTTTCTTTATACTGGATTTACAGAATGTTCCAACATTGTGTGCTCTAATTGATTGTATATATTGAAAGGAACATGCTGGACCTCAGCTTTTATGCGGCTGAGGTTTTGTCGGAGACAAGAGTGCGTTGTTGAACGTGCGATGGAAATATGTGTTTAACCAAATTATTAGTTATGAAAAAAGAGTTTTGTATGGTAATTGCATTTGCTATGGCTTTAGCCGGGTTATTTATGCTTATGTTTATGTCATTTGATTAGTGAATGTCTGTTTGTTGACTGTTTTATAGAAGGGGCAGCTTATTCAGCTGCCTTGTTCCATTTCCCAGGAATTAAGTAATCCATATTGTGTAATTATTCCCCATGTGTGGTACTCAGTTCCACATATTTCCACACATAATTATTCCTTCTTGTTTTTATAATATGCTGATGTATAATGTATTATGTGCTGATGTACATCATGGCATATCGTTTGTCCTATAGTTAATACAAAAACTATATTTATTTACTTAAAACTTACGATTATGAAAAAAGTATTGGTAGCATTAGCAATGGTTATGGGATTAGGCAGTTCAGTAGCATTTGCTTACGTGGTTTCTGGAACACAGTCTGTAGAGCAAACTCAGCAAAATCCTCAGGATGAGTTCACAAAAGTGGAAGTAAAAGACTTGCCTCAGGCAGTTATGAATGTCTTGGCTAAGGACTATGAGGGGGCTGTAATAAAGGAGGCTTTCATTTCCGAGAAAGAAACCGGTAAGATTTATAAGGTTGTGTTGACCATCACCAAGGAAAATCAATCCACTGAAGAAGTAACGGTACTTCTGAATGAAAAAGGAGAAACTGTAGAATGAATGGAAACTCTGTAGTGGTTCGGCATCCATCTACAGAGATGATTCGAGATGCTTTTATGTCTATCTCGTTAATGCGAAAGGGGCGGCTGAATAGTCGCTCTTTTTGTTTATATTGTAATAATAGTTCGTTTCTTTTTCGTCAGAAATTCCTATTATAGAGGGTTGTTTTATACAAAATAATGTTTATATTTGTATTCTAATCCCTATTGTATTATGAATGACAAACAACAACTTCTAATTGATTGTATTTCCCTTCTTCCCGTTATAGGCATTCTGGTTTTGATAACTGTTGCCAATGACCAGCTTGTTACTATGGTTGCTGCCTATGTGCTTTGCGGAGAACTCTTATGTGTATTGGTTAGCAGGATATTAAATTTGTACTATATTGATGTGGCTTTTGTTTGGTTGGGTGGGATTATGCTTTGGTTGTGGTATTGGTTCTGGTTGGAGTCAAGCCATGTAGTGATGGAGATTGTGGAAAAGGCAGTTGAATGAATCGCTTCTTTTTCAGTAAAAATCCCCGTAGCGGCTCAACTACGGGGATGGTGTCAAATAACAGAGTATCAATATGAGATACTAAGTGAGCCTATTCCATTACAGATAAATCATCGTCAACTTCATACTGATTACAGCCAAAAGCCGCACACATTAAAATAAAACGTTCTTTTATACCTAATCCAGTATATCTGTCTACGGCTCCACTGCCTTTTGCATGAAGGCCTGCTGCGTATTTATCTATCTGAACTTTATTCATTAAATCTACATGAGTTTTACGGGCAAGTTTACTGCTTGCAATCTCATATATGGATTTGTATTCATTTGTTCCCAATGCCGCACTAAACATTGCCACTTTCCGGCTAATCTCACAGTATTCAAGTAGTTTTTTTATTTGATAATTGTACCCGGTTTCACCATTGCCATCAGGATAATAGGGTAACAAAGCATTGCTTGGTAGCCTACCTTTATACTTCATAATAATATCATAAGCAATACGAATGATGGGAGTTTTTATCTCAGTGCGTATAAGTCCATCCTTGTGTGTTTTTTGAGGTAAATAATGAATGTAAGGTATTCCTTCTTCAATGCTGATATTATCAAAAGTGAATCGTCTGAAATCACCTATACGGCAACCGAAACAACATTGAACAACGAATACATCTTTTACTCGCTGCAATGTTTCGGGACATTCTTTGTGGACAACTTCATTGAATTCTGTTTTGGTGAGAAAGAAAGGCTCGTCATATTGTTGCTTCATAATGGACTCTTTTTCTTTTCCTATCTTGCGGAAAGGAGATACGGGAATAACATCATTACTTTCAAGCTCCACCATAAATGCTTGTAATAATAATAGTTTCTCAGCAATTGTATTCTGGCTTCTTTCCTTTGATGGTATATTCCGCTTATTCATTTCTGCGTACAGTTCTGGAAATTTTTCAACCAGAGTGTATTCTTTGCGTAGAAAATCACGAAAATTTAGAATATGTTCCTTATTGAATTCATTGACCGGCAACCCGTCAATGCCATTGATAATGAGGAATCGAGTCAGTTCCCTTATCACTACATCGTAATGTTTCTTTCTGCCGGGACCTATTACACCTGCATTTAGCCATCCGTCAACATAGCGTTGGAACATACTACACATGGATTCCTCTTCACTGCTGATGTTATATTTTTCAGGATGTAAGTGCTGGTCTATTAAGATTTCCAGTTTTTCACTGGTTAATTCTTTGTTGCTCCCATAAATGGATAAAATTAGATTCTTCCGTTCTTCAATAGATGTGTTAAATGATGTTCTTATGTCTAACTTTATAATACTTTTAGCCTTATATTTTTCAGTCTTGGCATCCCAAAGAGTAGGAGAGACCATAATATCTGATTTGTGGAATAACTGTACATTGCGTCCATCAGATAATCGAAATCTGACATTTACCTCTTTATCCTTCTTCCCAGTTCTTATAAATGCTTTTACTGTAGTCATATATTCTCTGTTATATCGGTTGTGCAAATATACATAAATTGCACAACTCAGTTCAAATATTGCACAACATAATGCAATGGTATGCAATATAATATTTTTATATTACTCTGATTTTTAATATTATGTTATATGTATTGGTTTTATAGTATTTTATATTCCGAATCGCAACGGAATCACAAGGAAAAAACCGCAAATGGCTAATAAAAAGCTTTTGCGGTTTTCTTGTTTTAGAATTAGAAAATGTCCGCATTTTGTCAGCATAGGTTGTAATGGGAAACAAATTGGAGTATTTGGTTTACATTGCAGGCAAGATTTATTTGCGATACCTGGAGAAAAAATTATCAATCCAACGGACTAGATATACTATAATAACTCCGGCTATGACCATACTGATAATACGTACCAACATAATTTATAGAATTAAAGATTTGTTTTTATAGAATAATAATGTGCAAAGATAATTGATTGGTGGAGAAACAAAAACTCTGGAAAGGATATAAAGATAGGAATTAACGCATATTTTCACGGATATAATCTTCTATTGTAAAATCACTCTTATATCTAGATATTTCCGGATTCTTCTCTACAGTCGTAATGCAACGTTTTTCTTTACCAAGTACCAACCGATTTAGGAAGCTCAGGATGTCATGACGATTATCCTTCATAGGAGAATAGGATAGGGAATGTCCTATACCTTCCGCTATATAGAAATAGTATGCTGTCTCTTTTTCTTTCAGTTGCATACAGATAAAGTTTGAGCCCCATAGCCCCATTTCCTCTACTACTGCCTTAGTAAAAGGAACCGTGCTGTCGGCATCACCATGGAACAACATAAGAGGACAAGGGGACATTATCCATTTTGGAATACCATTGGCACAGATTGCTCCAGAAAAGGAAATGACCCCTGCATAATTGAAATTGGCAGGTAATCTGTCCGCAAAAGCCGTTTGATTGCAAATCTCATACTCTGCTTGAAGGGCAGTTATCGCACCTGCACTTGAACCGCAAGCTATAATTTGTGCAGGATTTATTTGCCATTCTACACTATGCTCAATTATATAATTTGTAGCATCACCAAAATCTTCTACAGCACAAGTGATTGCTTGTTGCAGGGCAGAAGAGAATCCTTGCAAGTCCGAATACTCCGATTTATCTATATCCTTTAATTGGGTACGGTAATCTGTTGATACTACCACATAGCCGGCTCGTGCCAAAAAATGAAAATAAGAAATGTAATCGGGATTATCTCTTCTCCCGCCTTTGAAACCTCCCCCAAATGCAAAAAGAATGACGGGCTTTGATTGTGTCCCTTGTATTTGATCAATCATTACATACTTGTCCAGTTTCAGAGTATCAACCTTTTTGATGGCAAAAATATATGTTTGCTTGTCAATATGCTGTGCATGCACAACAGTAGCTATACTCAATAATGAGCATGCCATCAAGATAAAAATAAAGCGTTTTCCCATATTCAGTTTATTCTATTAATGCTGCGTGGATTATCTGACCTACAAAGATAGAATAAAACTATAACTAAAAAGGGGAAAGATGACATTTAGACATAAAAAAAGGCTATCTATCCCAGACAGCCAATCTTTTTTATTAACCTTAAATCTAATACTATGAAAAACACAGTACAAAGATACGTACTTGCAGGAGATATCCAAATTTTAGCGGGTAATCAGCGGATATTATAACATGGTTTAGTAGAATATTATTTCCGTTAACTATTAACATAAATAATATTCAATTTAACAGAAGAAGGAATTAATATTCCTCATCAGTGATTGCAAACTTTAGTCATGTCCACTGTAAATCCACCATTGGCGGGTATAAATTTTCCTTTTCTTTTAAGAAATTCTATCAGGGTATCTACATCCATATTGTCGGCAGAGCAGGTGAAAAAACGCTGCTGCTCGCCGAATTTTTGGATAATGGCTTCTCTCAATGATAACTCAGTATAACTATTACCTTCCATCATGTGAAGGACTTCATGTGCATGTAATTGTTCCATAATCTTTTTTTGTGGCAAAGATAATATGATATTCTAAGTATAAGTGTAACATATGTGACAAAGCCCAACACACATATCCGGATATTTGCTTTTACGTAAAATAACACTTGTTACGACTATGCTAAAAACCTCAAAAAAAGTAAAAAGGTTTTGCTTCTATACCATTGTAAACTAACTTTGGGAATCAACTTTTAAATGAATTAAAGCATATGAAAAAATTAATCTTATCTATTGCACTATGTTGTGCAGCTACGAATTTCTTTGCGCAGAATGCTGACCCTGCCCAGTTGGTCAACGATGGTAAGGCTGCTCTTGAAGCTAAAAATTACCAGGAAGCTTACACAAAATTTAGTACTTATCTGACACAAACAAACAACCAAGATTCCGTAATTGCATATAACTGTGGCGTTTGTGCCGATAAGATAAAGAAACCTGCCGAAGCTTTGAAGTATTTTGATATTGCTGTACAGAAAAAGTATAACCTGGCAAATGCTTATATAGGTAAAGCCGGTGCTTTGAAAGATTTGAAGAAAAATGATGAGTATGTTGCCACTTTAAAGGAAGGGCTGGAAGCAAATCCCGGTAATAAGACATTGACTAAATTGTATGCCACTTATTACGTAAATCAAGGTATCATGGCGCAGAAAGCCAAAAAGATGGATGCAGCCGAAGAAGCATTTAAACAAGCCATAGCTATCCAAGCAGATAATGTAAATGCACTTAACAGTCTGGGTTCTTTGTATTATAGTAAGGGTGCCAATACCATGAAAACAGATGTAGAAAAAGCAAAAGTTGAATTCAAGGAAGCCAAAGAATATTTGGATAAACTTATTCCATTGCTCTCTGCGGACAAACCAGCTCAAAAGAAAATGATGGATAATGCAAAAACGATGTTGAACTTCATCGACAGTCAAGTGAAATAAAAGACTCATATATAAAAAAGAGGCAGATATCTGAATTGATATCTGCCTCTTTTTTTGCGTTATGAAATGACTATTTAGTTCTTCTCAGTACAACAGCTGTACGTGCCGGTATGTAAAGCTTCAGCCACTCCTTCTTGTCTTTTTTGTAAAGCGGGTCGTGGATGGTAAAATGTTTGATGGTATCATCCGTCAAACCATTACCGCCATAATCTGGATTATCTGTATTCAAAATAACTTCATAAGTTCCGGCAGGAACCAAGAAACCGTAATCAGTAAAAGACTGCTTAGGGTTGAAGTTGAATACAAAAATCAAGTCCTTGCGCATATAGGCCAATACCTGGTCACCGTCATTATGCCATATTTCTTGGACCGGAGTAGCCTGGAAGTTCTTTATGCTTTTTACAACTCCCAACATGGCAGCATCAAAGTCACCCATATAATGATATGCCAGATTCTTGTTGTCCACCAAATTCCATTGGCGGCGGGCATATTTACAAGACCAACCGTTACCTTCACGGGGGAAGTCAATCCATTCCGGATGTCCGAATTCATTGCCCATAAAGTTAAGATAACCGCCATTGATAGTAGTCGCAGTCAGTAAACGTATCATTTTATGGAGAGAAATGCCTCGATTTACGGTATAGTTCTCGTCTCCTTTCTGCATGTGCCAGTACATATCCGCATCAATCAAGCGGAAAATGATGGTTTTATCGCCCACCAAAGCTTGGTCATGGCTTTCCGCATAGGAGATGGTCTTTTCATCTTTGCGGCGGTTGGTCACTTCCCAGAACATGCTGGATGGCTTCCAGTCTTCATCTATTTTCTCCTTGATTGTCTTAATCCAATAATCGGGAATATTCATGGCCATACGGTAATCAAATCCGTAGCCGCCATCTTCATATTTTGCCGCCAGTCCGGGCATTCCCGATACTTCTTCGGCAATGGTGATGGCTTTGGCATTGACCTGATGGATAAGCCGGTTGGCAAGTGTCAGATAACAAATGGCATTGTCGTCTTGATGTCCGTTGAAGTAATCTCCATAATTACAGAATGCTTCTCCCAAACCATGACTATAATATAACATGGAGGTTACTCCGTCAAAGCGGAAGCCGTCGAAATGATATTCTTCCAGCCAGAATTTACAGTTAGACAGCAGGAAGTGAATAACTTCGTTCTTGCCGTAATCAAAGCAAAGTGAATCCCAAGCTGGATGTTCCCGACGTCCACCGGGATAGAAATATTGATTAGGATCACCGGCAAAGTTACCCAAGCCTTCCACTTCATTCTTCACAGCGTGTGAATGGACAATATCCATGATAACGGCAATCCCCATACTATGGGCTGTATCAATCAACTCCTTCAGTTCTTCCGGAGTACCAAAACGGGAAGAAGCGGCAAAGAAACTGGAAACATGGTATCCGAAGCTACCATAATAGGGATGTTCCTGGATAGCCATAATCTGTATGCAGTTGTAGCCTTCTTTGGCGATACGTGGAAGAATCTTTTCCTGAAATTCCTTATAGCTACCGACCTTTTCCTCCTGCTGAGACATACCGATATGGCATTCATATATCAATAAAGGATCTGTAGATGGCTTGAAAACCCGCTTTTTCATTTTATAGGGTTTCTCCGGAGCCCAAACCTGGGCACTGAATATTTTAGTCTGTTCGTCTTGTACGACACGTGTAGCCCATGCAGGAATGCGTTCACCGCAACCACCGTCCCAATGTACCATCAGCTTGTACAAGTCACCGTGTTTCACGGCATCAGCAGGAAGCTTGATTTCCCAATTACCGTTTGCTTTACGCTTCAAGCTATATTTTTTTTCTTCTTTCCAATCGTTAAAAGTTCCGACCATAAAGATTTGGGTTGCGTTAGGCGCCCATTCACGGAAAACCCAACCATCGTCAGTACGATGCAGGCCGAAATAGAGGTATCCGGATGCAAAATCAGACAAGGTTAGTTTTCCTTTGTTGGTCAATTCCGATTCTTTGTCTATGGCATGTTGATGACGTCCGTTGATGGCATCGGCAAAAGGTTCCAGCCATGGGTCATTCTTGATTAAATTCAATGTTTCCATAAAGAGGATGAGTTTTGGATATTTGATAAATTTACGCTTTAACTTTCACAATTATTTTTTTTACACCGTCAGGGGTAATACCCGGAGCATGCCCGTCCTGAGGGAAAAAGATAGCAAACATTCCGGGCTTCACTGCAATATAGTCCTCCGCCAGTCCTTCAAAAAAAGTGATGTCTTTTTCCGCATTGTAAGGAGCATCAACCGGAAGGCAGTCTTGGGCGGCGGTATAACCCATTATCTCCGTACCGGACAAGGGTATTTGAATGTCAATATAGTCTTTATGGGTTTCCAGTTTGGCATTTTCTTTTTCTTTTGGGTTTGTCTGCGCCACGTTGACCAGCAAGTCCTTTCCTTTCAGTTCGGTCTTGCCGATTTCCAAAGAGTGCAAGTCATGTGATTTTAAAAAATCAATGGCCTGCTCAAACAGAGGATGCAGCAAAGTATATTTTTCTATGTTTTCAAGTCTGTCTATAACCATAATTCAAATGTTTTAAGTTAGTTATATAGGTAAATTATTCAAAGTCGTCTATGGTGTAATTCACAAAATCAGAAAAACGCTTCATCTGCTTGAAGATGTCGTCTGTACGATCCAAAAAGTCTGGAGCAAGAAAGAAGCTGTCCGGCTGGCAGCAGGCAACCGTATACTCTTTACACTGAAGGTATTTCAGATAGGGATAGTCCTTTGGAAATCCTTTTGGAGCTGTTTTTAGAAAATTCTCTCCGATGACGGGAAAGTATTGCTTGAAAGCAGGATCTTCCACTATACTGCGAAATTCATCTATATTGTCGTGTACCGCTTGTCGCAGAGCTCTTAACAAGGGCGGGGGAGGACAATAACTTCCACCGGCCAACAAGCAGTTTCCCGGTTCCAGATGCACGTAATAGCCACAATGGTCGGATTTCTTTCCTTTCGCATTGATATATCCTCCCAGATGTGTCTTGTAGGGAGTTTTATCTTCGGAAAAGCGTGTATCACGATAAATACGGTATGTACAGTCCTTTGCTTCTATACCACGGATGCTTTCATCAAATAAAGAGATACGGGAGATAATTACTGTAAGCAAGTTTTCAAACTCGCTGCGGGCGACTTCATACTGTTCCCGGTGAGAATTGAACCATTCACGATTGTTGTTTGCAGACAGTTCTTTCAAAAATTGAAATATAACAGGGATATTCATATCATATTCTTTCCTTATTATCTGCCAAATTTACGGATAATATTTCTAACATGCTACAAAGAAGGGTAAAAAAAAGCATCGGCTCTGGTAAACCGATGCTCCTTACACATTTATCAATCAAACAGACGCTTCTGTTTTTGATGTACTTACTTATCACAAGCGGGTACGTCTCTTTTAATTAATCTTATATCTAATACTATGAAAAACACATTTATATAACACAACAAATTGGAATTTTGTTCATGCAGATGAGGATAACTTTAGCATAAAAAAATGGGTGGGTCATTTTATTCTGCATTCGGTTTGCACTATCTTTGCAAGAAAATATGTAGAATATGGCCGAATATAAATTTGATGAAGATAGCGTTAAAGCGCTGATAGATTGGGCAAAGAGCACATCTTTCCCTCAAAGTGTAACATTGTCTGATGCTGAGAACATAGTGGATGTGAAACGTTTTGTGCAAGCTAACCTGAGTGACATAGATGCACATTATCCTGATGATTTTTATAATCCTGCCATCACGCGGCTATATCGGCTGAAGGAATATATGGAAGAGAACAAATAAAGACTTGGCACTGATTATGCGGAAAACCACGAAGCGATTAAGAAATCCGTGTTGTTCTGCATAATCAGTGCCAAATCTAATAAATCACCAGAGTTGTGACTCCGTTATAGCTTTATCTTAAGTATCTTTCCTCCATATCCTTCGACGGCCACATTAGTAGCCTTATAGGGAAGCAGACTTATGTTTTCTTCTTTTCCGCTGAGCAGCTCCGTAGCTTTGTACTGGTCCATCTGCGGTATTTGCAGGAAGTCAAAAGCATGAGAAGGAATATTTATGGCAAGGTCTGCCGAGATATGGTCGAAGTTCACGACGAACAGCAGCAGGTCTCTCTCAAATTTGCGCAGGAATGTATATTGCTTATGTTCATTAAAGCGCCATCCGTTGACATTGGCATACATCAAATCGAAGAAAGCCCCCTGAGAGATGGCCTTTTCTTCATTGCAAAGAGTCAGTAGCCGTTTATAAATGCTGTATAGGTGTTTCTGGTCCTCCGTCAGCATCTTGCCGTCGAACTTGCCGCCATTGCGCCAACGGCGGATGGTATCTACACTCCAATAGTCAAAGATGGTTGTACGTCCGTCTCGGCCGCTGAAACCTTCACTATCCATGCCCAGCTCACCAAACTCCTGACCGAAATAAATCATCATCGGATTGGTGTTCATGCAGGCTGACACAATGAGTGCCGGAATCGCCTTGCGTGGGTTACTGGCAAAAAAGTCGGAAGCGATACGTTGCTCGTCATGGTTTTCCAGAAAGTTCAGCATGCGTTTTTCTATACCTCCCAGACTTTGCCAAGAGCGGGTGATGGCAGTTGCCGATTCATACCCGCAAGTAACAGCCCGCAAGGTATCATAAAGTCCTACTTTGTCGTATAAATAATCAAACTTGCCACGGAACAAGTAATTCTTGTATTCTCCCGGGTTATAGACTTCGGCTATAAACAGCAGGGAGGGATATTGCTCCTTTACCTGCGGGATTGCCCATTCCCAGAACTCTACGGGAACCATTTCGGCCATATCGCAACGGAAACCGTCTATATTCTTTCCCGCCCAGAACAGCATGATATCCAGCATCTTGGTCCATGTGTCGGGAATGGGGTCGAAATGGCAAGTCCCGCCGTTCTGATAATCCACTCCATAATTCAACTTTATAGTTTCGTACCAATCGGTGATGTTTGGATAAGCGTCAAAACGGTTGTTTCCGGTAGCTTTTGCCGGAAACTCCCTATAAGGTTCGGCGGCTGCACCTTTCATGTCAAATTGGCCATGCAGTTCCGATTTCGGGATATAATAGAAGTTATTATATGGGCTGAACGCATAATTGGTATCATCGTTTGAACCCAGTTGTGAAGTGCCATCCGGCTGGGCATCCGAGTGATATTGACGGGCTACGTGGTTGGGAACAAAATCTATGATAACCTTCAGACCGCTACGGTGAGTGCGCTGCACCAGATTCTCAAACTCTCTCATACGCTCCGGTACGTCCTTGGCGAGATCCGGATCGACATCATAGTAGTCCTTGATGGCATAGGGAGATCCGGCTTTACCTTTCACAATGGCCGGATGGTCGGGTTGGATATTGTGACGGCGGTAGTCAGTTTGCGTAGCATGCTCGATGATGCCCGTGTACCATATATGTGTAGCGCCAAGCTTCTTGATTTCTCCCAACGCCTTGGCTGTAAAGTCAGCCATCTTGCCGCATCCATTTTCGGTGATGCTGCCATTATTGATGCAGTGGTTATTGTTGTTTCCGAATAGTCGGGTGAACACTTGATAAATAATCAATTTGTTTTCGTCGTTCATTTCTTTGTTTTCTATGTTATAGAATGGTTATTTTATTCTTTCCAAATGCTGCCTTTGTCTATGAGCAGGCGTTCCAATATATCATTGGTCGTATTATATCCCTGCATGAATATCTCCTCCGCCTTTTCCAGCTCTGTATTGCTGTATCCTTCCAAGTTATAAGGTTCTATCAGCAAATCAGCCTTCTCGCGTTCAGGAAAAGAGTTGGAGCGGAACATAAAATTATAGGAACGTAAGGCAATGCTCACAATGTTCATTTTATACTTGGTTGCCATCAGAGGGCTGACATTCACGGCAATCACTTTTTCGCATATACGGCGGAGGGTAGAGACAGGCAGGTTCATCAGCAGGCCTCCGTCCACGTAATGGGTGCCGTCTATATTGACCGGGGCAAACAATACCGGCATGCAACACGAAGCTGCTACGCGTTCGGCGATGTCCCCTTTATGGAAATGTACCAGACGTCCGTGGTCCAGGTCAGTAGCTGTAATAATCAGAGGGATTTGCAGTTCTTCCAGTTTCTTGGATTTCAGATTGCTTTTCAGGAAATCGATGAATTCTCCCAATTCAAACAATCCGACTTTGGGAATCACCAGTTTGGTCAGGTCCTGAAACTTGTGCCCGGCAAAGTAGTCAAGAACTTTATGCGGTTCATTGCCGTCGGCGTAGAATACCCCGGCCAAGGCTCCGGCGCTGACTCCGGAAAGTATATTGGGCTTTATGTCATGTTCCAATAAGGATTGCATGGCACCCAAATGGGCAAAGCCTTTGATGAAACCGCCGCTTAAGGCAAAACCTATTGGATATTTTTTAGTGAACCAGTTGTTCGTTACTACTTCCATGTTGAAAATATGATATATTGTTCGGCACGAAATTAATGATTTTATTGTAGGGAGAAAGGAAAATAGCGGAAAAAAGTTCAAAGTATTAAGAGAAAAGTCTTCTCTATTAAGGAGAAAGTTTTTCTTAGTTAGGGAAAAAGTTTTTATCAGTTAAGAAAAAACTTTGTTTATGGTTTGCGGATGTCTATCCCAAGCCTTGGGATAGACATCCGCAAACTGGGGATATGTATCCGCAGTGTGCGAACAAAGTTTTAGGATTAAGGGATACTGTTTGAGAATATACGTTTATTTCTTTGCGATTGCTTTCAGCAGTGCATATCCTCCAAACCACTGAATCAGCATGCCCGGAATGCCCATACGGAAATCTTGCACAGCCAGAAAGAAATTACCGCACAACGCCCATTCAAAGACCGTACCGATAATTTGATAGGAGAGGACTACACCCAGCAATGCCAATAAAGAGATATTCTTGGCATAGCGTGCAGCAAGAGCGGCGGTTCCGGCCAGCAGACCGGACTTTATAAGTATGGCCGGCAACACGGCTGCTGCAGGCATGGCAAAAAGCAGATGATTGATGACCGGAGACAAGAGAGCCGTCAGCAGACCTACCTTGAAACCATATTTATAAGCAGCTATCAGTGTAAAGAAATAGATGGGAAGCAACGTCGGACCGCCTGCTGGGACCAGATGGCAGAGTTGCGGCAAGGCGATGTTTCCTGCCACGAACAGCAGGACGAATAGATAGGTCTTTACGTTGCCGAAAGGCAAAGAATAAAGTTTTACAGATGTTTCCATTTGTATAATATTATAGTTGATAAATCTATTTTTATTATGACTGTTTAAAACTGAAAAGGTTTAATCAAATCTTCACCAATTCATATTCCATGGTTCCCAATCCTATTTTCTCGGCATGGCGCAATCCGGCAAGCCAGTCTGTGTCGGGGTGCATCAAGTGGAACTTGTCGCATCCACACAAGTCGTCGTGCTCGTGTGCCGTGGCAAGGCAATTGTTACCGTGCAGTATCGGGGCTTGGATGACCATATCTGCACATGCCTTGTCCAGTGCAACCGGGTCTGCCGAAGCCAGAATGCCGAGGTCGGGCACGATGGCGGCATCGTTGTGGTTCCAGCAGTCGCATTCGGGAGATACGTTCATGATGAAGCTGATGTGGAAATGGGGCTTGCCCATAACGACAGCGAGGGCATATTCCGCAATCTTGTAGTTCAGGCGCTCGGAAGTATCTTCGGCTCCCATCACGGCACCGTCGTGCTGGCAGAGGGCTACGCACTGTCCGCAACCTACGCATTTGGCGTAGTCTATTTCTGCCTTGCGGCTGGCATTGAGGTGCACAGCGTCGTGTGCGCAATGCTTCACGCAGATGTTGCAGCCGATGCAGCTTGCTTCATCAATCTTGGGTTGCGAGGCGCAATGCAGTTCCAGCTTTCCGCCTACGCTGGCACATCCCATGCCCAGATTCTTCAAGGCGCCGCCAAAACCGGCTTGTTCGTGCCCCTTGAAGTGGTTCATACTGATTACAATATCGGCATCGGCTATCGCTGTGCCGATTTTGGGTGCCGGACAATATTCCCCGTTCAGAGGGATTTCGCGGTAGTCCGTTCCCTTCAGTCCGTCGCCGATAATGACCTGGCACTGGGCCGAGATAGGGTTAAAGCCATTCTCCATCGCACTTTGCAAGTGGTCTACAGCATTGGCACGACGACCGGAATACAGCGTGTTGCAGTCCGTCAAGAAAGGTTTGGCTCCCAGGCTGCGGAGCAGGGTTGCCATTCGAGCTGCATAATTGGGACGCAAGTATGCCAGGTTTCCGGGTTCGCCGAAATGGATTTTAATGGCAGCAAAGCTATCTTTCAAAGGAAGTTGCTCGATGCCTGCCCTTTTCAGCAAGCGTTCCATTTTATCCAAAAGATTGGATGTAGGGGAGGTACGCAAATCAGAGTAGTATACTTTTGCTTTTTCCATGTGTTTTTACCTATTTATAGTGATAGTATCTGCAAAAATAACGGATTATTTCCATATTAATAGGTATATGGCTAAAAAAAGTAGGGAAATCCCTTTTGACAAATAGGGGGATAATAAGAGGTCTATCCATGTTTCTGCCTACCTTTGTGGCAACTAAAAACTCGATAAGATGAAAACAATCAGACTAATTATTGCGGGACTGGTAATGACGATGGGATTCAGCAGTTGTTCCAGTTTGTTTTATGATGCTAAGGTAGATGTGTTGAACAGTATCCAGAAGGGGATGAGCAGGCAGGAGGTCACCAAGATATTGGGAACTCCAGAGTATCGCCGCTTCGACCGGGATATAGAAGAATGGGAATATTCCAGAGTGCTGTCCGGTAAAAGTAATATCAGCCGAACTCAGATTGTCGTGACTTTTGAAGGTGGGAGAGTCGTTGCAATGGACTCATTCTCCGGAGAGCCACGTACGTTGCCGGTTGTTCCCAGTGAAGTAGTGATAGATTCTCCAGCTCCGGTTTATGTCAGGGGGATGCACCCCGAAGACTTCCGGCATTTTTATGAAAAAGTGAAGTCCCGCCCTTTCAAGGATGATCAAATCGAAATGATGAGAACTGTTGCCCGAAACAACAGTCTGAACTGTGTGCAATGTGCCAGTTTGATGGCACTATATACTTTTGATGACGACAAGATGAAAGTCCTCAACATATTCGCTCCCAATATCGTAGATCCGGAAAACTACGAAGCGATTTTAGACGTCATTGATTCACTGTTCAAGAAAGACGATGCCAAGAAAATTCTGGGCATACGCTATTAAGAAGCAGGCATGTCGAAACGCATTGTCCGTTGGTGCCAAACACATGATGTATCGGAGGCTGACAGATAATGCGTTTAAGGTAAACAGATAATGCGTTTCGACGAGCTCTTATTCCGATAAAGGAAAGTGCCATAACGGACCGTTCCCGTGCCCTATATTCATGTCTTTCCCCCGGTTTATCGCAGTACCGATATACTCTTTAGCCTTGCAGACCGCTTCATCGAGTTTGTTGCCACCGGCAAGAAATGTAGCTATGGCAGAGGAAAGGGTACACCCCGTGCCGTGCAGGTTACGGCTCTCTATTTTGGGATTGGAATAGAGGATGCATCCGGATGGCAGGACGTCAGCCCCGGCAGAAGGTTGCCGGCAATAAAGCACGTCGCACATGTCATTGCCCTCCAGATGTCCGCCTTTGACGAGAACAGCGGTATTGTATCTGCAGGATAATTCCTGTGCCGCTTGCTGCATCTCCACAGTGCCGGCAATGGTTCGCCCCCAAAGCAGGCTTGCTTCATTCAGGTTGGGAGTAATGAGGGTGCATAGCGGAAACAGTTCCGTCTTAATGACTTGTATGGTTTCTTCGGTCATCAGCCGCCGTCCGCTGGTCGATATCATGACGGGGTCATAGACTATACACTCCGGAGTATATGTCTGAAGACAATCGACAATGGTGGTCACAATACCGGCATCATATACCATACCTATCTTGACGGCATCCGGCCTTAAATCATCCATAACAGAGGTGATTTGTGCCTTAACCATATCCACAGGTATCGGATAAACCGATTGTACTCCCAGTGTGTTTTGTGCAGTAACAGCCGTGATGACGGAAGCGGCATAACCTCCCAAAGCGGAAATGGTCTTTATGTCTGCTTGTATGCCTGCACCGCCCGAACAGTCGGAACCGGCAATGGAAAGGATAATAGGGGGAAGCATGAAATAATTAAAAATTAGAAATTAAAAATTAAAGGGGTGAGAGGAAAGCTGTTTCAGGTGGAGGAAGTGGGGGATGAAAGCTTCCTTCGCTTGCTGCCAGACATCTCCCAGCAGTACGGCACCTCCGAAACCTAAAGCGGCTATTTCCGGAAGATGTTCCAAGGTGATGCCACCCAATGCCATCACCTTTGAGTCGATAATACCAGCTTGCTGCGCCTTCTGCAAGGTATCGCAGGAGTAAGCGGAAGAATAGCCTTCTTTGGATATACTGTCATAAATGGGGCTGAGGAACACATAGTTACAATCTGATTTATGTTTCAACACTTCTTCAAGAGAGTGACAAGAGCGACTGACATGTCCCTTATATCCGGACGGTATCTGCGGATTGCGCCCGTTCAGATGAATTCCTTTCAGACCGAAAACGGATGCCAGCTGGAATTGCTCATGCGTGACAATGCGTGGCATATATTCCATCGGTAGCTGTTGAAGAAAATTCCCCATCTCCTCTGCCGAAGCTCCCGGCTTGCGCAGGTGGAGTATTTCCAAACCGTTTTGGAATAAGGAGGTAACTGCCTCTGCTTCTCCTTCAAAGAATTGCGGCGTGGTAATGACTATCAGTTTCATATCTTTATGGATGTTTGCCTATAATGAGAGAATATACGACTGCATGGTCCTTAAATCAATCGTCCATAGCTTTCCAGCCAAGGGTTCACCGTAGCCGCAAATCAGTTTCAACACTTCATTGGCTTCTACGCTACCCACAATGGCAGGGGTTACGCCGATAACCGATTTGTCCGGAGATGGCATGAGCAGTGTCCCTTCTTCATCTGGATAGAGGTCACGATAGTTTTTTGCACTCTCACCGTAGCAGAAGACGGACACTTGGCCTTCAAAGCCTTGAATGGCACCATAAACGTAGGGCTTGCCCCAAGCGTTGCATACGTCATTCAGCAAGTAGCGGGTAGCGAAGTTGTCGCACCCGTCTACCACTATATCGTAGTTCCTTATCAGTTCTCCGGCATTCTTCTTGTCCAGACGGAAGGGGTATACTTCCACGTTTACATCGCTGTTCAAACCCTGCACTCTACGGGCGCCACATAGAGGTTTAGGCTGCCCAAGGTCAGCTTCAGCATACAGAACCTGACGTTGAAGATTACTGATGCTGACCTGGTCATCGTCCACCAATCCCAGCGTTCCGACTCCTGCTCCCGCCAGATAGAGGGCAATGGGAGAACCCAATCCTCCCACACCGACTATCAACACCTTGGCATTACGCAGTTTCTCTTGTCCGGCTTCGCCTATTTCGGGAAGGGACGTTTGTCTGGCATATCGGTTCATTTGTTCATTGTTATTAAGGTTCTGTATTCGGTCACTCATCTCTTGAAAGCCTTCAAATCAAAACTCGCATCCCAATCTTTCCACACCGGTTCGCGCCCCAGGCGTTTCAACGCTTTGTCCACTTCCACAGCCTTGCGCTCGTCGCTGACATGAAACTGTTCCAGTGTTTGCGGATAGCTGTAATATCCTCCCGGTTCGGTCTTGCTTTCGGCGCTCATGGTTGTCACACCGAGTGTTGCCATATGGTCGCGTATATCGGCAGGCTCGCGGGTGGAGTAGGAGATGTCTACATCATGGTCGAAGATGCGCATGGCGAAAGTGACTTGTGCCAGTTCGCGGTCGCTCATGATGACATTGGGCTGGAAGCCGCCGTTCTCCGAAGGACGCATACGGGGGAAGTTGACGCTGTATTTCGTTTGCCAATAATGTTTCTGGAGATAGCGCAGGTGATAAGCCATCATGGTGATGTCTGTCCGCCATTCTTTCTCCAGACCGATGAGCACTCCCATGCCGATGGAATGGACGCCTGCCTGCCCCATACGGTCAAAACCGTTGACACGCCATTCAAACTTGGACTTCATGCCGCGGGGGTGGTAGATGTTGTAATTCGCTTTGTGATAGGTTTCCTGGAAACAAATCACACCGTTCATGCCGTGCTCTTTCAGCTCTGCATACTCTTCCGTTTTTAAGGGCATCACTTCTATTTTCAGATTGCTGAAGTAGGGTTTTGCCAGGTCCAGTGCGCGGGCTATGTAGGGCACGCCTGCTTTGGCCGGATTTTCTCCCGTCACCAACAGCAAATTCTCGAAAGGTGCCAGCTTCTTGATGGCCTTGTACTCGTTCACGATTTCTTCTTCCGTCAGTATGGTACGCGGCATGGGGTTGCTGATGTGGAAACCGCAATACACGCAAGAGTTGGTGCAGGAATTCGTGATGTAAAGAGGCACGAACATGGAGATGGTCTTCCCGAATCGTGCCTCGGTGTATTTCTTGCTCAATCGTGCCATCGTCTCCAGATAGGGGGCAGCGGCGGGTGAGATGAGGGCCATGAAGTCCTCTACATTACAATGTTCTTTGGAGAGGGCACGGCGTACATCCGCATCTGTCTTGGCATGGATGCGTGCCGTGGTTTCCTCCCAGGATATATGTTCTAATTCGTCTGAAAACATAGTGTTCTATCAATTCCCATTTATTTCTTTTTTAATTCTCTCGACAACCGCATTGCGCAGAAGTTTGGTCCGCACATCGTGCAATACTCCCCATCCACATGCTTCCCTGCATGGAAATAGCTGAACGCACGTTCCGGGTCGAGTGACAAGTCAAACTGGTCTTTCCAGCGGAATTCATAACGCGCTTTGCTCAGTGCATTGTCGCGCACTTGTGCTCCGGGATGCCCTTTTGCCAGGTCGGCAGCATGGGCGGCTATCTTATAGGTGATGACACCTACACGCACATCCTCCTTATCGGGCAGCGCCAGATGCTCTTTGGGGGTGACATAACAGAGCATGGCCGTACCCAGCCAACCTATCTGTGCCGCGCCGATGGCAGACGTAATATGGTCGTAACCCGGTGCGATGTCCGTCACGATGGGGCCGAGCGTATAGAAAGGCGCATCGTGGCATTTTTCTATCTGGCGCTCCATATTCTCCTTAATCTTGTGCATGGGCACGTGGCCGGGACCTTCGATGAAAGCCTGCACATTCTTGTCCCAGGCACGCAGCACAAGCTCGCCCATCGTGTCGAGTTCTGCAAACTGCGCTTCATCGTTGGCATCGTGCGTAGACCCCGGACGCAGCCCGTCTCCCAAAGAGATGGCAACGTCATACTGTGCCAGAATGTCGCAAATGTCATCAAAGTGTTCGTAAAGGAAACTCTCGCGGTCGTGCACCAGGCACCATTTGCTCATGATGCTGCCGCCACGGCTCACGATGCCGCACAACCTTTTCTCGGCCAGATGCACATTGTGGCGGCGTATGCCGGCATGGATGGTGAAGTAGTCCACTCCCTGCTCGCATTGTTCAATCAAGGTGTCGCGGTAGATTTCCCAGGTGAGGTCTTCCACCTTGCCGTTCACTTTCTCCAATGCCTGGTAGATGGGGACAGTGCCCACGGGAACGGGACAGTTGCGGATAATCCATTCGCGCGTTTCGTGTATGTTCTCGCCCGTGGAGAGGTCCATCAGCGTGTCGCCGCCCCATTTGCAGCTCCACAATGCTTTCTCTACCTCTTCTTCGATGCCCGAGGTGGTGGCGGAGTTTCCGATATTGGTATTTATCTTCACCAGGAAGTTACGGCCTATAATCATCGGCTCTGCTTCGGGATGGTTGATGTTGGCAGGAAGCAGGGCGCGTCCGGCAGCAATCTCCTGGCGTACAAATTCCGGTGTGATGTGCGTCTCTATTCCCAGCTCCGCGCAGTTCATGTTCTCGCGAATCGCCACATACTCCATTTCAGGCGTGATGATGCCTTGTTTGGCATAGTACATCTGTGTGCAGCATTTTCCTTGAAGGGCGCGGTAGGGCAGGGTGATATGCTCAAAGCGCAGAGAGTCGAGCGACCGGTCGTCGCGGCGCATGCGCCCGTACTCCGACGTTATTTCGGAAAGCTGCTCCACATCGCCGCGTTTCAGTATCCACGGCTCGCGCAGACGGGGCAGCCCTTTCTTCAAATCCACTTCGACGGCAGGGTCGCTGAACGGTCCGCTGGTATCATACACATACACTTCCGGATTCGGAGTAAGTACCTTTTCTCCATCAACGAAGTTCGTACTGGGCACTTGCTCCACCTTGCGCATAGCTACGCGCAATTCGGGAAACAAGGTGCCCGGCAAATATACTTTCTCGGAACGGGGGAATTTTATCTTCTGGTTCATTTTTCTTTAGGTTTTGTTATGTAGAGATTTACGATTAGACAATTTACGATTTACGATTGGAGTTTGTATTGTTAAACAACCTCTCTCAACCGGTAGGTTTATGATTGCATGAGTAACTTCAATCGTAAATCGTCTAATCGTAAATCTCCCTGTTTTATCATTTTTCATTCAAGAAAGCCGTCAGCGGTGAGCTGGCTTCCGCAACAAAATTATCTGCCTGTATGCCCAGACCTGCTTCGTATGCCATGCGTCCTGCCTCTACAGCCTGCTTGAACGCTACCGCCATGGTCACGGGGTCGCCCGCCACTGCAATGGCTGTATTCACCAGGCAAGCCGAAGCGCCCATTTCCATAGCCTCTGCCGCATGGCTCGGGGCACCGATACCGGCATCCACCACTACGGGGATATTGGCTTGCTCGATGATTATTCTCAGGAAATCCCTTGTCTGCAGTCCTTTGTTTGTACCGATAGGAGCACCCAGCGGCATGACGGTGGCGGCACCGGCTTCTTCCAGCCTCTTGCACAGTGTGGGGTCGGCCTGGCAATAGGGCAGTACCACAAATCCTAACTTGACCAGTTCTTCTGTGGCTTTCAGCGTCTCTACAGAATCGGGCAACAGATAGCGGGGGTCGGGGTGTATCTCCAGTTTCAGCCAGTTCGTGCCGAAAGCTTCACGCGCCATCTGTGCAGCAAAAACAGCTTCTTCGGCATTGCGCACGCCGGAGGTGTTGGGTAGAAGCTGGATGCCGGGATGCTGTATGTGTACCAGCATATTGTCTTCCTTGTTGTCCAGTTCAATGCGTTTCATGGCTACCGTCACCATTTCTGTGCCGGATGCCAGGATAGACTGCTCCATCACTTCATCGGAATTGAACTTTCCGGTTCCTAAAAACAGACGGGAGTTGAACTCACGTTCCGCAATCACTAATTTTTCCATATCAGTCGTCATATATTAATTCTTTATTTTTCATTCTCCATTAAAGAAATGATTCTTTTCATTTCATCTGCCGGACTATCGGCATGCAGTACCGTGCCCGAAAGGGCAATCCCGCTTACCCCCGTCTGCATAACGGCTGGAATATCCGCTATGGTTATTCCACCGATGGCTACTATCGGAAGGTGTATATCCTTCTCCTGCATCCGGTGGATGATAGCTGTATATCCTTCCAGTCCCAATATCGGACTCAGATTCTTCTTGGTAGTGGTGTAGCGGAAGGGGCCGCAGCCTATGTAGTCGGCACCGGCTTTGTAGTGTTGCAGTACATCCTCAAAAGTATTGGCGGTACCGCCTATAATGTACTCCGCGCCCAGAATCCGGCGTGCGTCGGCTATGGGCATGTCTTTCTTTCCAAGATGTACGCCGTCGGCATGCAGTTTTCGCGCCAGTTCCACATGGTCGTCAATGATGAAGGTGGCACCGTATTGCCGGCAAAGGGCCTGCACTTCCAAAGCTACGGGTTCTATCGTTTCCACCGGGGTGTCTTTCATGCGCAGTTGCACCCAGCGGCAACCGCCCTCAAGAGCCATGCGTGCAGCATCCAGATACGAATATCGTTCCGTATAGTGCGTGATGAACTGCATTCCTCCGTTTTTCAGTCTCTCGTCCTTCATCTTCCTCACCCTCCGCAAGCTGCTTTGATAATGATGATGGGCATGTATTCCCTCAGGATGCATTTTGTCCATTCCGTGCGAAGTACAATACGGTTGTCTACGGCCACGGCAATGCCTTGCATCGGTAGGGCAAGTTCCTCGATAAGTTGTGAAAGGGTAGTGGCGCCGGTTTTCACTTCCTTGTTGTTGACCAATACTTTCATTTTTCTGTTCATTAAGAAATAAAACAAATGGAAGTAAATACAAAGAAGCGTCTTTACGGCAAGTTCAGTGAAGAAAGAAATATCCAATTCCTACGGCAGTACTAACTGCATCAGGTTCGAGGGTATAATCTCAGCCCGTCGGGGCACCCCTTTGTCTTTACGGCAACAAAGGTAAGGGAAAATCGGAAATAAAAAACAAAAGAACGTACTTTTTATTTCAGTGATTACTTTTTGTTTACTCGCGCCCCTTTGTGGCACGTATCTTTTTCAGCGTATTCCGAACAGTGGTTCTGACTCCAGTTGAATAAAAATCAAGCTCTGTATTTTCCAGTATCAGTTGCAATTCCTGCAGCAGTTCCGGCTCCTTCCTGCAAAGCAGATAGGCTATTCTGATGGAAAGGGCTTGCACTCCTATGCTTTCTTGCGGAGATAGCATGTGGTCCAGGCAGTAATTCAGCAAATCGACGGAGATTGGAGTAGGGATGGGAATATTATACAGTATAGATAATAAGAGACGTTTGGAACCGTCGTGCGTGCAGTCTATCAGCCGTTGAATGATTTCATCGTACAGTAGGATGAACCAGCCGGGATGGATTTCGCTCAATTTCTCGCATACCCATATTGCCCGCCATGACACCGTCTGTTTTTCATCGTATGTCAATCGGTATATATCTTCAAAATACTCGGGGCAGAGGCATACCTCTTGTACCAGAGAGTCTATCGATAACTTATGAATAGGTACTGCCAAGGTATTTCTGAACTCCGTAATCTTTTCCATATATCCCATTTTGTTGTGAGTGGCAAATATAAAGGAAATGGCCTATTAAAACAAGAAAGGCTGTCTATTTGAAGAAAGACAGCCTTGAAAATATTCTATTTAAGGAATTATGCAATCCCGTGAGCCGTAGCTTCCGGTGCAATCTTCTTGATAAGACCTTGCAGCACTGCACCAGGACCGCACTCTGTGAAGTCCGTAGCACCATCGGCAACCATGTTCTTCACTGTTTGCGTCCAACGTACCGATGCTGTCAGCTGAGCCACCAGGTTCTTCTTGATTTCTACCGGGTCAGTATGAGGCATAGCGTCTACATTCTGATATACGGGGCACTTCGGAGCATGGATTTCTGTTGCATTGATGGCTGCTTCCAGTTCAACTTTGGCAGGGTTCATCAGCGGAGAGTGGAACGCACCGCCTACCTTCAACGGCAGAGCACGCTTTGCACCTGCAGCCTTCATCAGTTCGCAAGCCTTGTTGATACCTTCTATGGAACCGGAAATTACAATCTGTCCCGGGCAGTTATAGTTGGCTGCCACGCAAACTTCACCTTCAGCACTTACTTGAGCGCAGATTTCCTCAACCTTTTCATCCGGCAGGGCAATAATGGCTGCCATAGTGGAGGGCTGTGCCTCACAAGCCTTTTGCATAGCCATGGCACGGGCATACACCAGTTTCAGACCATCTTCAAAGCTCAGTGCACCGGCAGCAACCAAGGCAGAGAACTCGCCCAATGAGTGACCGGCGGTCATCTCCGGCTTAAAGTCATCGCCCATGCAGAGGGCGGAAATAACGGAATGAAGGAATACGGCAGGTTGGGTAACTTTAGTCTGGCGCAGGTCTTCATCTGTTCCGTTGAACATAATATCAGTAATACGATACCCGAGGATATCATTTGCTTTCTCAAAAAGTTCCTTGGCTAATGCCGAATTTTCGTACAGGTCCTTTCCCATGCCAACGAATTGGGCACCTTGACCCGGAAATACAAATGCTTTCATATTTACTCGTTTTTTAGTGTTTAAATAAAAAGTGCTGCAAAGGTAGAGGTTTTTCTGATATTCACCGCACAAACGGATGTTTTTTGTGCAATGCCCTTACTTTAAGGAGGGAAGCTAAAATACAATATGTATGCTTGGGCCTTCTGTGGTATCCGGAGGCTGAAATACTTATAAATGAAACACTTTCTCCTTATTGTACTTCCTACAATTAGACCTCTTGTATATTCTTGTAAATTACATATTGTATTCCATACGATAACAACTGAAAATGATATTGTATAAAGTAAGATATGTATTCAGTTGAAAAATAATGCTTTATAACATTATAAAAATAATCTTTTCCTTTATTGCAAATTAGAAAAACCTATTTATATTTGCAGCGCTTAACGAGATATATTATGCAAAACATAGAACAAAAAACGCCGTTGGCAAACAATCATATCTCTGTGGACTGTGTAGTGATTGGTTTTGACGGAGAACAGCTAAAGGTTCTGCTGATTAAGCGTGCAGGAGAGGAAGAAGGAGAAATCTTTCATGATATGAAGCTTCCCGGAAGTTTGATTTACATGGATGAGGATTTGGATGAAGCTGCCAAACGGGTGTTGAATGAATTGACGGGTCTGAAGAACGTCAATCTGATGCAATTCAAGGCATTCGGCTCAAAAAACCGTACGAAAGACCCCAGAGATGTACATTGGCTGGAACGTGCCATGCAGTCCAGGGTGGAGCGTATTGTCACCATAGCCTATCTTTCCCTGGTGAAGATAGACCGCGCATTGAACCGTGATTTGGACAATTATCAAGCCAGTTGGGTAGCCATGCCGGATATAAAGGCTCTGGCATTCGACCACAACCTGATTATCAAGGAAGCCATTACCTATGTCCGCCAGTACGTCGAGTTCAACCCGTCTTCACTGTTCGACTTGTTGCCGCGTAAGTTCACCGCATCCCAGCTTCGCACTTTGTACGAACTGGTGTATGACAAGCAGTACGACGTACGCAATTTCCATAAAAAAATTGCCTTGATGGAGTATGTCGTCCCCCTGGAAGAAAAACAGCAGGGCGTGGCCCACCGGGCGGCACGTTACTACCGTTTCGACAAAAAGATATACAATAAAATCCGACGGTAGCCGGATTGTAAATTCTTCATATCACTTTCATTTTAATATTGATAGAAATGTATTTATTAGGTTATGACATCGGCAGCTCGTCTGTAAAAGCGAGTCTGGTAAATGCGGAAAGCGGCAAGTGTGTATCGTCTGCCTTCTTCCCCAAGACTGAAGCGGAAATTATCGCAGTGAAGCCCGGCTGGGCAGAGCAAGACCCCGGAAATTGGTGGGAAAATTTGAAACTGGCCACACAAGCTGTATTGGCAGAATCCGGAGTAAACGCAGAAGACATCAAGGCGATTGGTATCTCTTATCAGATGCATGGCTTGGTATGTGTAGATAAAAACCAGCAGGTGTTGCGTCCTGCCATTATCTGGTGCGACTCCAGAGCCGTGCCCTACGGACAAAAGGCTTTCGAAACATTGGGAGAGGAGACTTGCCTTTCACATTTGCTGAATTCTCCGGGCAACTTCACGGCCTCCAAACTGGCTTGGATTAAGGAGAATGAGCCTTCCGTTTACGAAAAGATTCATAAGATAATGCTGCCGGGCGACTATATCGCCATGAAGTTGAGCGGTACCATCTGTACCACGGTGTCCGGTTTGTCCGAAGGGATGTTCTGGGATTTCAAGAACAACCGGGTTGCTGATTTTCTGATGGAGTATTATGGATTCGACTCCTCTCTGATTGCCGACATCAAACCGACTTTCTCCGAGCAGGGACGCGTCAATGCTGCTGCAGCCGCAGAGCTGGGTCTGAAAGAAGGTACGCCTATCACTTACCGTGCCGGCGACCAGCCCAACAATGCCCTTTCCCTGAATGTATTCAATCCGGGTGAAATTGCTTCTACCGCCGGAACGTCCGGTGTGGTATACGGCGTGAACGGTGAGGTGAACTACGACCCCAAGTCACGTGTCAACACCTTTGCACACGTCAACCATGCTGCCGGGCAAACCCGTCTGGGTGTTCTGCTGTGCATCAATGGTACGGGCATCCTCAATTCATGGGTAAAACGCACCGTTGCTCCCGAAGGCATCTCTTACAACGATATGAATCTGCTGGCCGCACAAGCCCCCATCGGCAGTGCCGGTATCAGTATCCTGCCCTTTGGAAACGGTGCGGAGCGTATGCTGGAGAACAAGGAAATAGGCTGCTCCATTCATGGCATCAACTTCAACCAGCACGGCAAACAGCATATCGTCCGTGCAGCACAGGAAGGCATCGTTTTCTCCTTTAAATATGGAATCGACATCATGGAACAAATGGGCATTCCCGTGCAGAAAATTCATGCAGGCAAGGCTAATATGTTCCTCAGCCCGCTGTTCCGCGAGACATTGGCCGGTGTGACGGGAGCTGTCATCGAACTGTATGATACCGACGGCTCTGTAGGTGCCGCCAAAGGCGCCGGAATCGGTGTGGGCATATACAAGGACAACAACGAAGCATTTGCCACGCTTGAGAAGCTCGAGGTGATAGAGCCGAAAGTGGCAGACCGCCAGGCTTATGCCGACGCATATGCGCGCTGGAAACACTGGGTAATGTGCTAATGTGCACATTAAAACGTTAGCACGTTAAAACAATAAATTAATAATTAACCCCGTGATGAATGTGTCTGTCATTGGCACATTCTCACATTAAAACATTAAATTCTTATGGCAACAAAAGAGTATTTTCCCGGAATAGGAAAGATTAAATTCGAAGGTAAAGAGAGCAAGAACCCGATGGCATTCCGTTATTACGATGCCGATAAAGTAATCATGGGTAAGAAAATGAGCGAATGGCTGAAGTTCGCCATGGCATGGTGGCACACTCTTTGCGCAGAAGGTGGTGACCAATTCGGTGGCGGAACAAAGAAATTCCCCTGGAACGGTGAGGCTGACAAGGTTCAGGCTGCCAAGAACAAAATGGACGCCGGCTTTGAATTCATGCAGAAAATGGGTATCGAATACTACTGCTTCCACGATGTAGACCTCTGCGAAGAAGCCGAGACCATTGAAGAATACGAAGCCAACTTGAAGGAAATCGTAGCGTATGCCAAGCAGAAACAAGCAGAAACCGGCATCAAACTGTTGTGGGGTACTGCCAACGTATTCGGCCATGCCCGCTACATGAATGGTGCAGCCACCAATCCCGATTTCGATGTTGTGGCACGTGCCGCCATCCAAATCAAAAACGCCATCGACGCTACTATCGAACTGGGAGGTTCAAACTATGTATTCTGGGGCGGTCGCGAAGGCTACATGTCATTGCTGAATACAGACCAGAAGCGTGAGAAAGAGCACCTCGCACAGATGTTGACCATCGCCCGCGACTATGCACGTGCCCGCGGCTTCAAAGGTACCTTCTTGATTGAACCGAAACCGATGGAACCTACAAAACACCAGTATGATGTAGACACCGAAACCGTTATCGGCTTCTTGAAGGCTCACAATCTGGACAAAGATTTCAAGGTGAACATCGAAGTGAACCACGCTACTTTGGCGGGCCACACCTTCGAGCACGAACTCGCAGTAGCCGTAGACAACGGTATGCTCGGCTCCATCGACGCCAACCGTGGTGACTACCAGAACGGCTGGGATACAGACCAGTTCCCCATTGACAACTTCGAACTGACCCAGGCAATGATGCAAATCATCCGTAACGGAGGCTTTGGCAATGGCGGTACAAACTTCGATGCCAAGACCCGTCGCAACTCCACCGACCTGGAAGACATTTTCATTGCCCACATCGCCGGTATGGACGTGATGGCACGTGCACTGGAAAGTGCAGCCAAACTGCTTGAAGAGTCTCCTTACAAGAAGATGCTGGCCGACCGCTATGCTTCCTTCGACAGTGGTAAAGGCAAGGAATTTGAAGATGGCAAACTGACGCTAGAGGATTTGGTAGCTTACGCAAAAGCCAACGGTGAGCCGAAACAGACCAGCGGCAAGCAGGAATTGTATGAGGCAATCGTGAATATGTACTGCTAATAATGATCAATGTTTAGTGATTAGTGGTTAATAAGTTGCGCATGAGGTGTTTCAATATTAATCATTAATCGCTAATCATTAATCGCTAATCATTAACCATTAATCATTAATATCATGAATTATACAGAAAAAGGCAGTAAACTCTACCTCTTCTCTATTGTGCTGGTAGCCGTCATCGGGGGCTTGCTTTTCGGCTACGATACAGCAGTCATATCCGGTGCCGATAAAGGGCTTCAGGCATTTTTTATGGGTGCCTCCGATTTTGTCTACACAGATACGATTCACGGCATTACCTCTTCCAGTGCACTTATCGGATGTATCATCGGTAGTGCTCTTTCGGGATTCTTCGCATCCAATCTGGGACGTAAGAATTCTCTTTTCATAGCCGGCGTCTTGTTCTTTCTGTCGGCATTGGGCTCCTACTACCCGGAATTCCTTTTCTTCGACTATGGTGTTCCTTCCTATTCCTTGCTCGTGGCATTCAATTTCTACCGTGTATTGGGAGGAATCGGCGTAGGTTTGGCATCGGCCATCTGCCCGATGTATATTGCGGAAATTGCGCCGAGCAACATTCGCGGGACTCTGGTATCATGGAATCAGTTTGCCATTATCTTCGGCCAGTTGGTGGTTTACTTCGTGAATTTCCTTATTCTGGGCGAGAATTCAAATCCGGTGATAAAGGCCATTGAAGGAGTCAACCAGATTCTGAATCCCGAAGCGGCAGCATGGACCACAGAGATAGGATGGCGTCTGATGTTTGTCAGTGAGGCTGTTCCTGCAGGAGTCTTTGCGTTGCTCGTACTGTTTGTTCCCGAAACGCCACGCTATCTTGCCATGAGTGGCAAGGATGATAAGGCACTCCAGGTGTTAAGCCGTATCAACGGCTTGGCTCAGGCAAAGGTTATTCTGTCTCAAATCAAAGCCACGGCAGAGGAAAAGACGGAAAAGCTTTTCACTTATGGCTGGATGGTTATCTTTATCGGTATCATGCTGAGTGTATTCCAGCAAGCGGTAGGTATCAACGCCGTACTCTATTTCGCACCGCGTATCTTCGAAACGATGGGAATGGGCAACCCGATGGTTCAAACCGTCATCATGGGTATCATCAATATTCTGTTCACGTTGCTGGCTGTCTTTACAGTCGAGAAATGGGGACGTAAACCGCTGCTCATCTCGGGGTCTATCGGCATGGCGATAGGTGCTTTCGGAGTAGCTCTTTGCAACGTTGTGGCAGGGCTTCCTCCCATGTTGGCTGTTGTCAGCATCATGGTCTACAGTGCTTCGTTCATGTTCAGCTGGGGCCCCATCTGCTGGGTACTGATTGCTGAAATCTTCCCGAATACCATCCGTGGCGCTGCAGTAGCCATTGCCGTAGCCTTCCAATGGATATTCAATTTCATTGTATCTTCCACCTTCGTACCTATGTACAATATGAGTTTGGGAGATATGGGAGACAAGTTCGGGCACATGTTTGCTTATGGCTTATACGGAATCATCTGTGTGGTGGCTGCTCTGTTTGTCTGGAAGCTTGTTCCCGAAACGAAAGGCAAGACACTGGAAGACATGACCAAGCTGTGGAAGAATAGAAGAGACAACGGATAAGACCGTCATTGAAACTGTCCATATAAGACGGGAAAGAGGAGGCCTGATGAATGCCTCCTCTTTTTGTTATCAATTCCGTATCTTTTCCCTTATCCGTTCAAGATGGGAAAGAAAAATCTTCGGAGGGGAAGATAACATGTAAGGATAAACCGTACCTTTGCACTGTTTTTAATCAGGAATAGCAAGAAAGTTATGGATTCAATGAAAATCAATAAGGTGCAGATACGTAATCTGCAGATTGAAGATTATGACCAGTTAGCACAATCGTTTACGCGCGTTTATTCAGACGGAAGCGATGTGTTCTGGACGCACAAACAAATAGAAAAACTGATACGCATCTTCCCCGAGGGGCAGATTGTGACGGTGGTTGACGAGAAAATCGTGGGCTGTGCGCTTTCCATCATAGTGAACTACGATGATGTGAAGAACGACCACACTTACGCCCAGGTTACGGGCAAGGAGACTTTCAACACCCACAATCCGAAAGGCAACATACTTTATGGCATCGAAGTCTTTATCCATCCCCAATACCGTGGCCTGCGTCTGGCACGCCGTATGTATGAATACCGCAAGGAACTTTGCGAGACATTGAACCTGAAGGCAATCATGTTTGGCGGACGTATCCCCAACTACTACAAATATGCCGATCAAATCCGCCCCAAGGAGTACATAGATAAGGTGAAGCAAAAGGAAATCTTCGACCCGGTGCTGACCTTTCAGCTCTCTAACGACTTCCACGTGCGCAAGGTGATGCGCAACTACCTTCCCAATGATGAGGAGTCCAAGCACTACGCCTGCCTGCTGCAATGGGACAATATCTACTATCAGGCTCCCACACAAGACTATGTAAACCCCAAAACCACTGTCCGCGTAGGCTTGGTACAATGGCAGATGCGTACCTACAAGACACTGGATGACCTTTTTGAGCAAGTGGAATTTTTTGTGGATGCCGTGAGCGACTACAAGAGTGACTTTGTTCTTTTTCCCGAATACTTCAACGCACCGTTGATGGCAAAATTCAACAACGAGGGCGAGTCGCAGGCTATCCGCGGGCTGGCGGCCTATACCGAGGAAATCAAGGAGCGTTTCGTCAAGCTCGCCATCAGCTATAACATCAACATTATTACGGGCAGTATGCCGCTTATCAAGGAAGACGGGCTGCTATACAACGTAGGATTCCTCTGCCGACGTGACGGAAGTTATGAAATGTACGAAAAGATACATGTCACTCCCGACGAGATAAAGTCCTGGGGACTGAGCGGAGGCAAGTCCATCCAAACTTTCGATACGGACTGTGCTAAGATAGGCGTGCTGATATGCTACGATGTAGAGTTCCCCGAACTGAGCCGCATCATGGCGGACCAAGGCATGCAGATACTCTTTGTTCCTTTCCTTACCGATACGCAGAATGCTTACAGCCGCGTAAAGGTGTGCGCCCATGCTCGTGCCATCGAAAACGAGTGCTTTGTAGTGATAGCCGGCAGTGTAGGCAATCTTCCCCGCGTGCACAACATGGACATCCAGTATGCCCAGTCCGGTGTGTTCACTCCCTGCGACTTCGCTTTCCCCACAGACGGCAAGCGTGCGGAAGCCACTCCGAATACCGAAATGATTCTTGTGTCGGATGTGGATCTGGACTTGCTGAATGAACTGCATACCTACGGCAGTGTACGCAACCTGAAAGACCGGAGAGGCGATTTGTACGAGGTGAAGATGAAAAGATGACTTTCCCGAATGCCACACTCGGTTGCCTCCAATACCACACCTTATTCTCCGAAATGCCACACTTCATCGTCCGGAATGCCATAGGTTTCGGACAACGGAGTGTGGCATTTCAGCTGCTGAAGTGTGGCATCCGGGACGATGAAGTATGGCATTTCGGATGGTAATTCCATAGTTTATCCGTATCTTTACAAAACTTTTATTCTAAAAAACAGAAACAATGGCCAAGAAAGCTCTCTCTGCTCCCGAAATACCTCTCTGCATCAATGTGTTGCGATTACTTAACTACCGTCTGGCTCCCGACGAGCTGATTCTGTTCGACTGGCTTACAGTAAAACAGATTTCTTTTAAATACAAGCCTTTCCATTACTCCCAGGCGCGTGTAGAGGAAGAAACCCGTATCCGCCGTACCCGGCAGGAAGTCATCATTAAGCAATTCTCGGCCTTGGGCTTCTTGAAAACCGACATAAAGGTCAATTCCGTCACCCGTGGACGTGTCCGCTATTACTCCGTGGACTTCAGTGTACTTGCCGACGTGGATGTCCTGGTAGAAATCATCATGCCCCAAACCACGCTCTTCCGTGACTTCATCCTCTACTTTGCCTACCACGCCACTATGCAGAAGAAGAGCAAGGAAGAACAACTGAAGCCTGCCTCCGCCATAAATCACGAGGCTGCCGCCCGAATCTATCAACTGCTGAGCCAAGTCTATGACGAGCGCCGCCAATACTATAATGATGGGGGACTGACCGGAGATGTGAAGCCTGAACGCTCGAAATCTGCCATGCAATTGCAGCATAACAAACCCATAGAACGTAAACTGGCAAAGTTGGCAGACTACTACAACGATAACAGCATCAAAAACGCCTTTCTTGCCTATGTGGACGAAATCCTGACCCAAAAGAAAGAACCCGAAAACCTGATGTATTACTTTCTCTCTTTCGATGAGACATCGGATTGTTTCGGAGTGGTGAATCATTACCTTAATTATTTCACCTTGCATTATAGTTACAGCAGCAACAGTTGAAGTCTATCCGCTGATGATGCTGTTATTATTTCTTTTAATATAATACTTTATTATTCTTTCCCATGCTGTTCTCTGCACGCTTATTGCTGATTGCGGCAATAGCATTCGCAGAATTCTACATACCATTTGTTGAACTCAGCAAAATAGCCCTCTCATTTGTTGTTTTCAACGTAGTTTTCAGGGGGTAGGTTTTGGCAAATTCTGCGTTTTTTGTCGTTTTTTGCTTAGGGAACCCTGCATTGCCCCAAACGACATCTACAGATGCACTTCTATGTACTAATTCGGGAAAAGAGAAAAGAGGGACAGTGTTGAGTGAGCGAATATTTTTTAAAATCGTACCTGCATATTTTTTTGTTCTTAAAAAGTCTCTTGTATTTAAGTTTTTTGTAAATTTGCACCCTTAAAATGGAGAAGGTAGCTTTTGACGTACCAAATGCCTATCAAGAGTATCTTCAATCGTAAATTGTAAATTGTCAAATAGTAAATATCAAGATGGGTAAGAAGTTTGCCGAATATTCGAAGCTCGACCTTTCCGAAGTGAACGGAAAAGTGTTGAAGAAATGGGACGAAAACCAGGTTTTCGCCAAGAGTATGACAGAACGTGAAGGTTGTCCTTCTTTCGTATTTTTCGAAGGACCTCCCTCGGCCAATGGTATGCCGGGCATTCACCACGTAATGGCTCGCTCCATTAAGGACATTTTCTGCCGTTACAAAACGATGAAGGGGTTCCAAGTAAAGCGTAAGGCCGGATGGGATACTCATGGACTGCCCGTGGAACTGGGTGTGGAAAAAGCACTCGGCATTACGAAAGAGGATATTGGCAAGACTATTTCCGTAGCAGAATACAATGCTGCCTGCCGCAAGGACGTCATGAAGTTCACCAAGGAATGGGAAGACTTGACGCACAAGATGGGCTACTGGGTGGACATGACGGACCCGTATATCACCTACGACAACCGCTACATCGAAACCTTGTGGTGGCTGCTGAAACAGCTCTATAAGAAAGGACTCCTTTATAAAGGGTATACCATACAACCTTATTCTCCTGCTGCCGGAACCGGACTCAGCTCGCACGAGTTGAACCAGCCCGGATGTTACCGTGACGTAAAAGACACGACCATGGTGGCACAGTTCAAGATGAAGCATCCGAAACCGGAAATGGCAGAGTGGGGAACTCCTTACTTCCTGGCATGGACCACTACTCCGTGGACGTTGCCCAGCAACACTGCGCTCTGCGTCGGTCCCAAGATAGACTACGTGGCCGTACAGACTTACAACGGATATAGCGGTGAGAAGATGACTGTTGTCTTGGCAAAAGCACTGCTCTACACTCACTTCAACAAAAAAGCGGAAGACATTGCATTAGAGGATTATAAGCCGGGTGATAAGCTGATACCTTTCAAGATAGTAGGTGAGTACAAAGGCCCCGATTTGGTAGGTATGGAGTACGAACAGCTCATCCCTTGGGTGAAACCGATAGACGTTGCCGAAGACGGTAGCTGGACTCCCAGCGACAAAGGTTTCCGTGTAATTTCTGGTGACTATGTGACGACTGAAGACGGTACGGGTATCGTACACATTGCCCCGACCTTTGGTGCGGACGATGCTTTTGTGGCACGCGCTGCAGGTATACCGTCCTTGTTCATGATAAACAAGAAGGGTGAGACCCGCCCGATGGTAGACCTCACCGGTAAGTTCTTCTTGATTGACGAACTGGACGAGGAGTTTGTAAAGGCATGTGTCAATGCAGACCTTTACAAAGACTATCAGGGCAAGTGGGTAAAGAATGCCTATGACCCTCAATTCACCGTAGACGGCAAGTATGATGAGCAGGCTGCACAAGCTGCCGAATCATTGGATATCGAACTCTGCATGATGATGAAAGCCGCCCGCCAGGCATTCAAGATAGAAAAGCATGTACACAATTATCCGCACTGCTGGCGTACGGACAAACCCGTATTGTACTATCCGCTGGATAGCTGGTTTATCCGCAGCACCGCTTGCAAGGAACGTATGATAGAGTTGAACAAGACCATCAACTGGAAGCCGGAAAGCACCGGTACGGGACGTTTCGGCAAGTGGCTGGAAAACCTGAATGACTGGAACCTCAGCCGTTCACGCTACTGGGGTACTCCGCTGCCCATCTGGCGTACAGAGGACAATAGCGAGGAAAAGTGTATCGAGTCTGTAGAAGAACTTTACAACGAAATAGAGAAATCCGTAGCTGCCGGCTTGATGCAGTCCAATCCTTACAAGGAGAAGGGCTTCCAGCCGGGTGTATATACCAAAGAGAATTATGACAAGATAGACTTGCACCGTCCTTACGTGGACGATGTCATCCTTGTTTCCAAAGACGGCAAGCCGATGAAACGCGAAACGGACTTGATTGACGTTTGGTTCGATTCCGGTGCCATGCCTTATGCACAGATACACTATCCGTTCGAGAATAAGGAACTGCTGGATAGCCACCAGGTATATCCTGCCGATTTCATCGCCGAAGGGGTGGACCAGACACGCGGTTGGTTCTTCACGTTGCACGCCATCGCTACAATGGTGTTCGACAGTATTTCTTATAAGGCTGTCATTTCCAACGGCTTGGTGCTCGACAAAAATGGTAACAAGATGTCCAAGCGTCTGGGCAATGCCGTAGACCCCTTCTCGACCATCGAGAAATACGGGTCCGACCCGTTGCGCTGGTACATGATCACCAACTCTTCTCCGTGGGACAATCTTAAGTTCGACGTGGATGGAGTGGAAGAGGTGCGCCGCAAGTTCTTCGGAACACTCTATAACACCTATTCATTCTTCGCCCTCTATGCCAATGTAGACGAATTTGACTACAAAGAAGCCGATGTGCCCATGGCAGAACGCCCTGAGATAGACCGTTGGATTCTCTCTGTACTGAATACGTTGGTGAAGAACGTGGATACCTGCTACAATGAATACGAGCCCACGAAAGCAGGACGTCTCATTTCTGAGTTTGTGAACGACAATCTCTCCAACTGGTACGTTCGTCTGAACCGCAAACGTTTCTGGGGTGGCGGTATGACGCAGGACAAGCTTTCTGCATTCCAGACACTCTATACCTGCTTGGAAACTGTAGCCAAGCTGATGGCGCCCATTGCTCCGTTCTATGCCGACATGCTGTATACGGACCTGATTGCAGCTACGGGACGCGACAATGTGGTTTCCGTACACCTTGCCAAGTTCCCCGAATATAAGGAGGAAATGATAGACAAGGAATTGGAAGTCCGCATGCAGATGGCACAAGACGTCACTTCCATGGTATTGGCATTGCGCCGCAAGGTGAACATCAAAGTCCGCCAACCGCTTCAGTGCATCATGATACCGGTAGTGGATGAAGAACAGCGTGCACACATCGAGGCTGTGAAAGCACTTATCATGAACGAGGTGAATGTGAAAGAAATCCAGTTTGTGGACGGTGCTGCCGGTGTACTGGTAAAGAAAGTGAAATGCGACTTCAAGAAGCTGGGACCGAAATTCGGTAAGCAGATGAAAGCCGTGGCTGCTGCTGTGGCGGAAATGTCCCAGGAAGCCATTGCCGAGCTGGAGAAGAAAGGCTCTTATACGTTCAATCTGGACGGTGCAGAAGCCGTGATTGAAACGGCAGATGTGGAAATCTTCAGTGAGGATATTCCGGGATGGCTGGTTGCCAACGAGGGCAAACTGACCGTGGCTCTGGAAGTTACCGTTACCGAAGAGCTGCGCCGTGAGGGTATTGCACGCGAGCTGGTAAACCGCATTCAGAATATCCGCAAGTCGAGCGGTTTTGAGATAACAGATAAAATAAAGATTACATTATCAAAAAATCCTCAAACAGATGATGCGGTAAATGAATATAATGACTATATTCGCAACCAAGTTTTAGGAACTTCACTGACGCTGGCAGACAACGTAGAAAATGGTACAGAACTGAACTTCGACGATTTCTCGCTGTACGTGAGCGTAGTGAAAGAATAATTAAATACTAACCCTGATTAACACGTAAAAGTTATGGCAGAAAAGACAAGATACTCAGATGCTGAATTGGAAGAATTCCGCGCTATCATTATGGAGAAGTTAGAGTTGGCACAACGTGACTATGAACTGTTAAAGGCCAGCCTGACGGGTGCAGACGGTAATGACACCGACGATACATCTCCTACGTACAAAGTACTGGAAGAAGGTGCCAACACCTTATCCAAGGAAGAAACCACACGTCTGGCCCAACGCCAGTTGAAGTTCATCCAAGGATTGCAGGCTGCTTTGGTGCGCATTGAGAACAAAACATATGGCATTTGCCGCGAAACCGGCAAACTGATACCGGCAGAGCGCCTTCGTGCAGTGCCCCATGCCACTTTGAGCATCGAAGCTAAAAACAACGGCAAGAAATAAAAATGGGTAAATTCTTTACGAAGGGCCGGATAGCCTGCCTTATTATATTTTCGGTATTGGTTATAGACCAGATTATCAAGATTTGGATAAAGACCCACATGTACTGGCATGAGAGTATCCGGATTACGGATTGGTTCTATATATACTTTACCGAGAATAGTGGTATGGCTTTCGGTATGGAAATATTCGCCAAACTGTTCCTGACCTTGTTCCGCATTGCTGCAGTCACGGTCATTGGCTGGTTTCTGTACAAGTTCGTGAAGCAAGGCATGAAGACCGGATTTATCGTCTGTGTGTCTTTGGTCTTGACGGGAGCCTTGGGAAACATTGTCGACAGTGTGTTCTATGGCGTGCTGTTCAACGAAAGCACCCATTCGCAGATAGCCTCCTTCATGCCTGAAGGAGGGGGATATGCCCCGTGGTTCCATGGCAAGGTGGTGGATATGTTCTATTTCCCCATCATTGATACAAACTGGCCCGCATGGATGCCGTTTGTCGGTGGAGAACATTTCATTTTCTTCAGCCCGATATTCAATTTTGCGGATGCAGCAATCAGTTGCGGTATCATTGCTTTGCTGTTGTTCTACGGCAAGGACTTCAATGATGCCTATCATGCTGCCATAAAGAAATCATGAAAGGAATAAATCGAATTCAATGGTGTAGCGTAGTCCTTCTGGCGTTCAGTCTGACGGCTTGTAAGGTGAAAAGACCTGAGACCGTCCTTCCGGATGCCAAGATGGAAAACGTGCTTTATGATTATCACATAGCCAAAGCTATGGGTGAAGAAGTGCCGTATAACGAAAGTTATAAGCGGGTGCTATACATTGAATCGGTTTTCAAGAAATATGGCATTACTCAGGCCGATTTTGACTCTTCTATGGTCTGGTTTGCCCGTAACCCGGAAGTACTTACCAAAATCTACGAGAAAGTGAATGTACGGTTGAAAGCCGAGAGAGACGGTATCAACCACTTGATTGCCCTGCGTGACAACAAGCCGAAAGAATCACTTCCCGGAGACAGTATCGACGTGTGGATATGGCAGCATATCTATCAGTTGACGGGTATGCCCCTGGACAACAAGATAACGTTTACGTTGCCATCAGACACCAATTTCCACGACCGTGACACGCTGCGCTGGAGCGTGCGCTTCCGTTTCCACAACGGTGCACCGGACAGCATACATGCTCCGTTGATGGCGATGCAGGTTCTTTACGAAAAGAATGACAGTGTCATCAGTGCCATTCGGAAAGTACAAGACACAGGTGTGGAAACGCTCACCTTGTTTGCCGATACTTTAGGAGAAATCAAGGAAATACGCGGGTTCATCTATTATCCGCAGCAGGAGACTCCACAGCCTTTGCTGGCAGACCGTATCTCACTGATGCGCTATCACGCCACGGACAGCTTGGTCATTGCCCCAAAGGACAGCCTTCAGCAGGCGACAGACTCCCTTCGCAAAGACAGTATCGGAAAACCTGAGAAATTGAAACCTCTGGAAATTCAGGAGCAGGAAAATACCACGACTCCCAGAACCATACGTCCCCGTCCGAAAGCATGAAACGCTACGCTTCCCATTTTCTGTTTCTTCCCGGGCATGGCTATCTGAAACAATATGTGGTGGAGATAGGTGAAGGACAATGTGTATCACGTATCTTCCCATTGACAGAAGAGGTGGAGAATACGGAATGGCTACCGGGAGTTATAGCTTTGCTTACGGAGGTGGAAACAGACTATCCTCATTTTGATACGTGCTGCAATATACTGACGGCAATCCCTCCGGTTATCGAGGAAGAATTGCCTTATTTGATTCCCTGGTTGTTTTTTCCTTTTGATTTTACTACAATGCAGCCTGGCGCCGGAACTCAGCGCAAACTACTGCTGTGGCAATAGCCACGTTCAATGACTCCGAGGTCTCACGGCTGGCGGGATAATTCGGTATGTATAGTTTGCGGTTGATGAGTGCCTCCACTTCTTTTCCGATGCCATTTCCTTCATTACCCATCACAATCAGCCCATTTTTCGAAAGCGGTTGTCCGTACATATTCTCTCCGTCCAGGAAAGTGCCGTAAACGGGAATATCCTTCAGTGAGCGGATGAACTCGGGTAGGGGAGTATAATGCAGTCTGACGCGTGCGATACCTCCCATCGTGGCCTGCACAGTTTTGGGATTATAGATATCCACCGTGTTGGGCGAACAGAAAATATGCTCTATCCCGAACCAATCAGCAAGGCGGACAATCGTTCCCAGGTTACCGGGGTCTTGCACATCATCCAAAGCCAGACAGAGGGAGTGGCTGATGACGGAAATATCCGTCTCCTCATCCGGCTGCCGGAACACAGCCAGCACTTGTTGGGGAGTTTTCAGCAGGCTGGCACGCGAAAGTTCCTCCTCCGATACTTCCGTGACATCTGTTACGGTGGAGAGAGGGCGGTTCCGGGAAAGCCATTCTGAAGTTGCCAGCAAGAACTGACAAGGAAAATGTCCCAACAAATCCCCTACGAGTTTAGGCCCTTCTGCCAGAAATACCTTGTCTGCCTTCCGGTTCTTTTTCTGCTCCAACGAGTGGATATATTTAATGCGATTTTTACTTAATGCCATAGGACACACATGTTATCATTTGACAAAAATACGTGATTATTTCAATATAATCAAAAACTCTGCACTCTTCCGGCGTTTTTTATTTCGGGAACAAAAAAATACAAGTATATTTGTAGCTGTTTATGCGCAATTAATGACTCGGTATGAATAAAGGTTTCCGCTACGCGATACTTACTACTATCGTACTTTTGTTGGCTTCCTGTTCTTCTACCAAATATGTGCCGGACGGCTCGTATTTGCTGGATGAAGTGCGCATACATACCGACAATAAGGAAGTAAAACCATCCAATCTCTCCATGTACATCCGCCAGAATCCCAATGCGAAGTGGTTCAGCCTGATAAAGACCCAGTTGTATGTCTACAACTGGTCCGGACGGGACTCTACACGCTGGATAAACCGTACATTGAGGAAATTAGGTGATGCCCCGGTCATATACAGTGAGGAGGAAACCAACCGGACCAGGGAAGAGATTACTAAGGCTGTGCAGAATATGGGCTATATGGGTGCTCTGGTGGAACCGGTACGCCAAGTCAAGAAGAAAAAGATGAAGTTGGTCTATAAGGTGACGACCGGCAAGCCCTATAAAGTGCGTACCTTGAAATATGATATCCGGGACAGTAAAATAAAGGAATACATGCGGCAGGATTCCGCAGTAACCCTATTGTCCGAAGGCATGTATTTTGATGTCAATGTACTGGATGCAGAACGCCAGCGTATCACAAACAAACTGCTTCAGAATGGATATTACAAGTTCAACAAAGAGTACATATCCTATACCGCAGATACCGTCCGTAATTCTTATCTGGTAGATTTGACGTTGCACTTGGCTCCATACAGGCAGCACAACGAGGATACACCGCAGAATCACCGGCAATACACTATCAATAAAGTGAGTTTCATTACCGACTATAATGTGTTGCAGGCATCTGCCTTGAACAGCATTGAGGTGAATGATTCATTGCACTACAAAGGATTCCCCATCTACTACAAAGACAAGCTTTATCTGCGTCCCAAAGTGCTGACCAACAATCTGCGCATCATTCCGGGAACTCTCTACAACGAGCAGAACGTGCAGCGTACCTACTCCAACTACGGACGCCTGCAAGCCCTGAAATATACCAATATCCGTTTTTTCGAAGTGCAGCAGAGTGACAGTGCAAAGCTCAACGCTTATGTGATGCTGACCAGAGGCAAGCATCAGTCCGTATCCTTTGAAGTGGAAGGCACAAACTCTGCCGGCGACTTGGGAGCTGCCGCTTCGGTGGCTTTTCAGCACCGCAACATGTTCAAAGGTTCCGAAACATTCATGTTCAAGCTACGTGGGGCATACGAGGCTGTGTCCGGTCTGCAAAGCGGATTGAACCAGAACTACATAGAACTGGGTGCGGAAGCGACCATCAACTTCCCGCGTTTCATGTTCCCGTTTCTTTCCGGCGATTTCAAGCGGAAGATAAGGGCTACTACCGAGTTCGGATTGCAATACAACTACCAGATACGACCGGAGTTTACGCGTATTGTGGCTTCTGCCGGATGGAGCTACAAATGGGGGGTACAACAACGGCGTTCACAGCATCGCATTGATTTGCTGGATATTAACTATTTGTATATGCCCAGTATAGATTCAACTTTTAGAAAAAAATATCTGGAGAAGGACGAGAACTATATCCTTAAATACAATTACGAAGACCGTTTTATTGTCCGCACCGGCTACAGCTATATCTACAACAGCGCCGGAAGGGCTTTGATGAATAACTCCGGTATCGGAAATTCCTATACCATCCGCCTCAATTTTGAATTGGCGGGTAACTTGTTGTATGCTGTGGCAAAGCTCGGAGGAATGAAGAAGAATGCATTGGGGGAATACACTTTGTTGAACATTCCTTTTGCCCAATACCTGAAAGGCGATTTTGACTTTGCCAAGAATCTAGTCATTGACAACCGCAATTCATTGGCATTTCATTTTGGTGCCGGTATTGCCATTCCATACGGCAATGCAACAATGCTTCCATTTGAGAAGCGCTACTTCTCCGGCGGCGCCAACAGTGTGCGCGGATGGTCTGTACGTGATTTGGGGCCCGGTTCTTTCCCCGGCGATAATAACTTCATGAACCAGTCGGGAGACATCAAGCTGGATGCCAGCATTGAATACCGCACACGGTTGTTCTGGAAATTCAGAGGAGCCCTCTTTGTAGATGCCGGGAATATCTGGACAATACGGGATTATAAAGACCAGCCGGGAGGTCAGTTTAAATTTGACAAGTTCTATAAGCAGATTGCCGTGGCATATGGTTTGGGATTGCGTCTTGACCTGGATTTCTTTGTATTGCGTTTCGACGGAGGTATGAAGGCCATCAATCCGGCTTATGAAAAGAAAAAAGACCGTTATCCCATTATTCATCCTAAATTCAGCCGCGATTTTGCTTTCCACTTTGCTGTGGGATATCCGTTCTAATGAAAGTTGAAAATGGAAAGTGAGAAATGCTTATTGGGCATCTATGTACCAGCCACTTTCCATTTTCAATTTTCCATTTTCCATTAATTAAAAGCGTAGTACGTGCCAATCATCGTCGCCTGACGTGCTGCTGCCACACCTTGGGCATCCAGCGTCACTGTCATTTCCTCACCGTTCGGAAGGGTCATTTGTGCAGTGCCGTCATTGTTCATTTGCAGCAATTCTGTGCTGACACCATCGGCAACAACATTCCAAGTATTCAACTCTTTGTTGTAAATGAGTTCCATAGAAGCAGTCTCACCTTCTTTGGTGATAGAATAGCCGTTTTCAAGTGTCTCTACCAGGTAGTCACCGTTTTCGCCTTTCACTTTCTTTACATCACCAATGCTGGCCATAGGGTTTGAACCACTCCAGAATTCGATGGAGTTGATGACCAATGCATCGGCCAGATAGCAAACGCCATATACCGGGATAATATTGAATGCCAGATAAACCAGTTCGTTTACAAACTTGGTACCAATACCTTGATTCCAGCTGACCAGTTTACTATGCAGTCCAAAAGAACCGATACAAGAACTGAAAAGAAACGAGCCGCAAATCATTACGGTCGCAGCCATCTTCAAATTGAACTTTTTCATAATCACTCTTTTTTATTTTACTGTATTTAATTAGCTTTATAGCTCATCGAGTTATTTTAAGCATCCGCAAATATAGGATTTTTTACGAAAATACATCCTATTTGAGCTTAAAATCTGTTTTCAGTAAAACGGAAGTGTCTATTTACGAGCCTTTTGGAAAAGAGCTTTTCCTATCCAGCGGTCAACGGCAAACTTGCCCGGACCTATGATATACATCAATATGAACACTACCAGATACACAAAAGCCAACTCTTTCGTGGCAAACGGGTCATTGCCATGAATTACAAAAAAGGCAACAGCCATTGTAAACACCATTGGTATCATAGCCAAACGATAGAGAAAACCTATAATGAATGCCATGGAACATGCCAATTCACCAAAGATAGCCAGTCCTAAAGACAGCGGACTGCCTACACCCAGCGGGTCAGGGAAAACAGCCGACAGCTCTTGAAAGTTAGTCCACTTCTGGATGCCGTGGTTCATTAATAATATACCGAATACAATTCTTGCAATCAATAGTATAGCAGATGTTGCCGTTCCGTCCGGTTTGACAGGAAATAAAAGTCGTTTTAACATATTCATTCGTTTTTAAGTTCGTATATGAACTATAACAAATATTACTCAATAAAAGTTTACTCCCGCTTCAACGGTTTGATGATAATCCGTAAAGATGGGTCATAGGTAAAGTAACTCCACATCCAGTCTACGAAGATGAAAAGACGGTTCTTTACACCCACAATACTCATCAAATGGATGAATAGCCACACAGCCCATGCCGGAAAACCGCCAAAACGCAGTTTCTTAAGCTCGACTACGGCATGATTGCGGCCAATGGTCGCCATGGAGCCTTTGTTTTGATATATAAACGGCTGCAACGGCAGGCCTGTTTCTGCACGCTGCAAGTTCCTTATCAAGTTGCGGGCCTGCTGGATGGCTGGTTGCACCACTTGCGGGTGTCCTTTGGGATACTCCTCAGAAATCATAAGGGCCGTATCCCCGATAGCGAAAATATTGGGATATTGAGAAAGACGGTTATAAGTGTCCACCTTCAAGCGGTTTCCCGGTCCATAGGCATCGGCAGGCAATCCTTGAAGGCTGTTTGCCTTGACACCGGCCACCCAGAATACATTTTTGGTATCGATGGCAGTCCCGTCATTCAATGCCAATTGATAATTCTCGTATCCCATCACCCGTTGGTTCAATTTGATTTCCACATCACGCTTCTTCAGATAATCGGCCACTTCTTTGGAAGACTCTTCTGAAAAAGCAGACAAGAGCCGGGAAGAGCCATCCAACAAGATGATACGCATCTCATTGATATTCAAGTCCGGATAGTCTTGAGGAAGGACAAACTTCCTCATCTCGGCCAAAGCACCAGCCAACTCTATTCCCGTAGCTCCACCGCCTACAATGGCAAAGGTCATCAGACGCCTGCGCTCTTCTTTATTACCGGTGTTCTGGGCTTGTTCAAAACTATCCAATATCTGGTTTCGGTTGAACAAGGCTTCCGAAGTATTCTTTAGTGCCATGGTCTGTTTCTCCAGCCCGTCGTTTCCAAAATAATTTGTGTTGCAGCCGGTGGCAATGACCAAATAGTCGTATGCCAGCGTGCCGATGGAAGTCTCCAGCAGATTGTGTTCCGGGAAGACTTGCTGTGCTTCACAAATACGTATATGGAAATGCTCTCTTTTTTTGAAGATTTTTCGGTATGGGAATGATATGGCACTCGGTTCAATACCTGCTGTGGCCACTTGATAGAGTAACGGTTGGAAGATGTGATGGTTATTCTTATCCAGTAAAACTATCTGAAACTTGTTGCTTTTCAATTTTCGTGCCAGCTTTAATCCGCCAAAGCCGCCGCCTACGATTACCAGTCGTTTCTGTCCCTCTTTATCGGGAATGTCCATTGCTGTTTTCATAATTCAATATCATGTTGTTCTTTGTAATATTAAAATAACAGTATAAATCGAGGAAAGTTCTATAAATGATGTAGTTAAAAAGAGTAAACCCCACATGCAATGTAGAAATGAACATTAAAAGAGAAAAATTGGAAACAAAAAGAACAGTAACATTGTTGTAATGAAGAACATAAAAACTAACTTTGCCACGGAAGTTTTCTACAAGTAAATGGACACTAAATTGACAAAATGGATATTACCAATATTGATGCTGATTACAGAAACGGCTGTTCATGCACAAACACACCTTGCAGAAGCAAAAAACTCTGTGGACTCAATTTCTACGTATCCGATAGACTCGCTTCCCAAGAAACGCAGTTTTTTCGGAAAAATTTTGAATTACTTCAACGATGCCAACAAAGAAAAGAAAAACAAGAAATTTGATTTCAGCATTATAGGCGGGCCTCATTATTCCAGTGACACCAAATTTGGAATCGGACTGGTGGCGGCAGGACTCTACCGTACCGACCGGAACGATAGTATTCTCCCTCCGTCCAATGTCTCTCTGTATGGGGATGTCTCCACAGTGGGATTCTATTTGCTGGGAGTACGTGGAAACCATCTGTTTCCCCAAGACAAATACCGGTTGAACTACAATCTGTATTTCTATTCTTTCCCAAGCCTTTACTGGGGACAAGGATATGACAATGGAGCCAATGATGACAATGAGAGTGAATACGATCGCTTTCAGGCGCAGGTTAAGGTGGACTTTATGTTCCGGATGGCACGTAACTTTTATATCGGTCCGATGACAGCATTTGATTACGTGTATGGGCGTGACTTTGAAAAACCGGAATTATGGAAAGGAATGAAAGCGCGCAGCACCAACGTGAGCTTGGGTTTTTCCTTGTTGTATGATTCACGCGATTTTCTGACAAATGCCTATAAAGGATATTACCTACGGATAGACCAGCGCTTCAGTCCGGCCTTTTTGGGAAATAAATATGCATTCAGCAATACGGAACTGACGACCAGCTATTACCAGTCCGTGTGGAAGGGTGGGGTGTTGGCAGGCCAGTTCCATACTCTGCTGAACTACGGAAATCCGCCCTGGGGACTGATGGCAACATTGGGAAGTTCCTATTCTATGCGTGGCTATTATGAGGGGCGCTACCGTGACAAGTGTGCAATGGATGCCCAGCTGGAACTACGCCAACATGTATGGAAGCGAAATGGAGTTGCCGTATGGGTAGGGGCGGGAACCATATTCCCGAATTTCTCGGAATTGGAGGCCAGGCATATTCTTCCTAATTATGGTTTCGGCTACCGCTGGGAGTTCAAAAAGAGAGTAAACGTACGTTTGGATTTAGGTTTTGGCAAACACCAGACCGGATTTATATTCAATATCAATGAAGCTTTTTAGAGACATAAAAAAATGGTTCGACAATCAGGAACATTTGTTCTATCTGTTTCTGGTCATTCTGATAGTGCCCAATGTAGTGCTATGCTTTACAGAACCCATATCATGGACGGCAAAGATATGTAATATCCTGCTACCCCTTTCTATATATTATGCTGTAATGGCTTGGTCGAGAAACTGTGGCAGGACATTCTGGCTGCTATTTCCGTTCATCTTCTTCGGAGCCTTCCAGCTTGTATTGCTGTATCTTTTCGGTCAGTCCATTATCGCAGTGGATATGTTTCTGAATCTGGTGACAACCAATTCGAGCGAGGCGCTGGAACTGCTGGACAATCTGATACCTGCCATCGTTATTGTGGTAGTGCTCTATATACCTGCATTAATTCTGGCAACCATATCCATTGTACACAAACGCAGACTGTCCGAAGCATTCATCCGGCAAGCTCGCCGTCGCACTCTGTATGTGTTGTCTGCCGGAATATTATCCTTAGGCACTGCTTATTTGACAGATAACCGGTATGAGCCGAAATCCGAACTGTATCCTGCCAACGTATGCTACAACATAGCACTTGCTTTTCAACGGACGGCCCAGACGCGGAATTATCACAAGACCTCTAAAGATTTTACCTTTCATGCTAGAAGTACTCATCAGGCTGATGAAAGGGAAGTATATGTAATGGTGGTGGGAGAAACCTCACGGGCATGCAACTGGGCTTTGTACGGCTACGAACGGGAGACTAACCCGGGACTGTCGGGCATTGGCGGACTGACAGCTTTCAGCCATGTGCTGACAGAATCAAACACTACCCACAAGAGTGTTCCGATGTTGCTGTCGCCGGTCAGTGCTTCCAGTTTTGATTCCATCTATTATCAGAAAGGGATTATCACAGCATTCAAGGAAGCCGGTTACCAGACCGCCTTTTTCTCGAACCAGCGTTATAACCACTCATTTATAGACTTCTTCGGCAAAGAAGCCGACACGTATGATTTCATTAAAGAAGATGTGGGGGATTCCAATTACAACCCCTCTGATAACGAACTGTTGAAACTGGTAGCAAAAGAACTGGGCAAAGGAGTTTCCAGGCAATTTATAGTTCTCCACACTTACGGTTCTCATTTCAATTATAAAGAGCGCTATCCGGCAGAGCAGGCTTTCTTCCTGCCGGACATGCCCGTTGATGCGGAAGTGAAATACAAAGACAACCTGATTAATGCCTATGACAATTCTATCCGCTACACGGATAATTTTCTGGTTCGTCTGATAGATATGCTTCAAGAACAACATGTCAATTCTGCCCTGATATACACTTCAGACCATGGAGAAGATATTTTCGATGACAACCGGCATCTCTTTCTGCATGCCTCACCGGTACCTTCCTATTATCAGATACATGTGCCATTCTTTATTTGGATGTCCGACAACTACCGGCAGAGATACCCATCGTTATTGGAGGCCGCACAAGCCAATAGGCAGAAGAATGTATCTTCCAGTGCCTCATTCTTCCAGACAATGCTGGAAATAGGTGGAGTGGAGACCCCATACCGGAATGACTCTTTATCTGTCACCAGCGCTCTGTTTATCGAAAGACCCAGAGTCTATCTGAACGACCACAATGAAGCCCGCACACTGGATGATGTCGGTATGCTCAAGGAAGACTTCAAGATGCTGGAAGAGAAAGGCATCAGGTAATCAGGGAAAGAGAGCAGGCTGTTGCTATTTTGCCCTGATTCTTGATATAAAATTCTGAATCACCGGATACATCTCCTCTACCGTATTCAGCTCCATGCAAGCCGTCTCCAACGGGCACCAGCCGGTCTTGTCACGGTTAATGATATGGGGAACCTCTTGGGCAAAAGTCGTTTCAATTCCTGCTTCGCACAGCAATGCCAGCGCAGGAGTGCTGATTATATCGGCATAGACCGTTTTAAAGCCTCCCAGTACCATCAAAGCAGCGGCACCTTTCCCTATAACCTTATCGGCAATGGCAGCCCCCTTCATAAATGCAGAATCTGCCTGGTACAAATCATACAAATCCGCTACTCCCCGTTGGGTGAAAGTACGGACTTCCTCCCGGTTCTTCATAACACAAGAGTATCCTCCCTTGTGCAGTATGTCAATGATACTCTCCATTTTATAAAGTCTCTTGTTTCAACTGTTCTACAAATTTGTCAATACGATGCAGTTCTTTGGGAATATCAATCGTTTGCGGGCAATGCGGAGAACACTGGTTGCACCCGGTACAATGGTCGGCCTGCCTCAGTTTGGGTACACTTCGGTCATATCCTACGAGAAAAGCACGGCGTGCTTTCCGATAATTCTCATCCTGGCTGCTTTCCGGCACATTTCCTTCATTGACACATTTATTGTAATGTATCAAGATGGCAGGAATGTCAATTCCATACGGGCAAGGCATGCAGTACTTGCAGTCGTTGCAAGGTATGGTGGGGTACTCCATCATCAAATCTGCCGTATCATACAGATACTGAGTTTCCTCTTCTGTGAGTGGTACCAATGGAGAGTAAGTACGGATGTTATCCTGCAAATGTTCCATATAAGTCATGCCGCTCAGCACTGTCAGTACATCCTGGGGAGAACCGGCATAACGGAATGCCCAAGACGCCACACTGCGTTCGGGTTCGCGCTGCTTCAGCCGTGCCACAATATGGTCGGGGACATTGGAGAGCCGCCCACCCAGCAGAGGCTCCATAATGACAGCAGGAATCTTACGCTTGGCCAGCTCGTCATACAGATACTCTGCCTTGAAGTTGCTGCCCGAAGCATGTTTCCAGTCCACATAATTCAACTGTATTTGTACAAAGTCCCAATGAACTTCACCACGGTCATGCATCTGCAAGGCATAGTCATAGACTTCGATATCTCCGTGGAACGACCATCCCAAACGGCGGATGCGTCCTGCTTCACGCTCCTTGACAAGAAAATCAATCATACCGTTGTCTATGTAGCGTTTGCGGAATTGCTCCATGCCACCGCCACCAATCATGTGTAGCAAATAGTAGTCTATATAGTCCACCTGCATATCCTCGAACGACTTACGGTACATGGCGATGGAACCCTCGCGAGTCCAGGTATCAGGATGAAAATTGGATAGTTTGGTGGCAAGATAGAACGATTCGCGTGGATGGCGTTTCAGAGCTATTCCCGTAGACTTCTCACTCCATCCTTGTACATACATCGGAGACGTATCGAAATAATTCACGCCATGGGCAATGGCATAATCCACCAGTTCGTTTACAGCATCCTGGTCTATCATTTCCCCTTTTCCATCCGGAGCAGGAACGGTAGGCCAGCGCATACAGCCATATCCTAAAATAGAAACTTTGTCACTCCCCAAACCAGGAAAACTACGATAGGTCATTTTATCCGTCGGAATGGGGCCCAATACTTTACTGCCTTCACTGCTTCCTTCCTTAGAACCACATCCATAGAGGGCAGCAGTAGATGTGGCGGCTGTAATTCCCACTATCTTCAAGAAATCACGACGGTTCATATTGTTTTTATGATGTTCTTCCATACTTATAGAAATTCTACTTTGTTATATAATTCGATGTCTTTCATGTCCTTCCACATAGATGGCACTGAACGGACGGGCCGGACAAAGATTCTCACATGCCCCGCAGCCGATACAACGCTCCACATTGATTACCGGAATCTTTGGAGAATCCTTGTCTTCAGGTATACTCGGCACCATTTGTATGGCTCCCGTCGGACAATGGCGTGCACAGTTGCCACACTGCACACCATCCGTCAGTGGTATGCAATTTTTCTTTACCCACACGGCATGCCCTATCTGAACGGATGATTTATCAGCTTTGGTTATCGGACGGATAGCCCCTGCAGGACATACCTCCGAACATTTTGTACATTCCGGTCTACAATAGCCGCGTTCGTATGACATTTCCGGTTGCATCAATTTCCTTAAGTCTGCAGAAGGACGAAGAACCTGATTGGGACATGCCGACACACAGAGCTGGCAGGCCGTGCAGTGTTGCGCCATATTGCAGGCACTCAATGAGCCGGGAGGAGTGAGGGGAGTGCTTCGCTCAGGAATCTTCTTATCTTCAATGGCTGCCAGTCCTCCGTCTACTTTCTTTTCCTGCGCTTTTAAAACAGAAGTGGCTGCAACCAGAGCCGTTGCTGTGAAAAAACTGCGGCGGGTTTCGTTTATCTGTTCCGAATCTGCCTTGCCCGCAGCAGGTTTACCGAAAGGATGATACTTGTAGGAAATGGCTCCATGCTTGCACTTCTCAATGCAGTTCATGCAAACCACACACCGGCTTGCATCAATCTGATGCTCCTTAAAGTTGATGCAGGCTGCCTTGCAGTTGCGTGAACAAAGACTGCATTGGTTGCACTTTTCCGAATCTATTGTGATGCGGAAAAGCGAATAACGTGAAAGGAAGCCCAAGACCGTTCCTACCGGGCAAATCGTATTACAATAGGTTCGTCCGTTGCGTCCGGCCAGAACAACAAGCACAGCCAAAGTAGCGGCAGCAATAATAAAAGTCGGCAGGCTCTTCAACCATACATCCGTTTCATAAAAGGCATAACTGTCTGCCCGTTCAGCCAGATAAGCAAGCAGATTGTTGCCCCATTGCCATATAGGTTGAAAAAGATTATTGGCAATACGTCCGTATGCACTATAGGGTGCAAGTAGAGCAGCCAATGAACCAATTCCGGCAATCAAAGCAATGATAAACACACCCAATACGCCATAGCGCAGCCAAGATAAGGCCGGAGAATAAGAGTAAGGAAGCTTCCTGCGTTTTTTAGGTTGCCGGCCCAGCCATGCCAGTATATCCTGAAATACCCCTAAGGGGCAAATCACAGAACAATAGATACGCCCGCATACCAAAGTGAGAATTACAAGAAACAATATCACTCCCACATTTAGCGCCAATACAGCCGGCAAAAACTGGATTTTGGCCAACCAGCCGAACCACCCATGCAACGTTCCCGTAAAATCAAGGAACAACAAGGTGATGAGTACAAAGCAAATCATTGCAAAAGTCAGTCTAATCTTCCGTAACATGATAATCCTTTATTTTGAGTTCCTAAACTATATCAGCGATATGAGTACAAAACAACTGCCGAAATAGTGAAATTTTATTTATGCAAAAATACATAAAAAAAGAAAGGTATCATCATTCAATGGAATTAAAAACGAAAGAAAGAAGGACAAATACAAAATGCTCCCATTTGCAGTATTAATTAAGTTCCCCTCCTCGTTACGGCCGGATAAAAGCCAATCTCTTATTTTCTTCTGCAAACAGAATAGCCGTATTGACTAATGCCAAATGCGAATAAGCTTGTGGAAAATTCCCCAGTTGTTCCTTCGTATTAAAATCAATATCCTCACTGAATAACCCCAAATGATTGGAATATGTCAGAACATCATCAAACAAACAACGGGCTTCTTCCTTTTCTCCGATAACAAAAAGCGCACGTATCAGCCAAAAAGTGCAAATGGTAAAAGCCGAAGAAGGAAGCCCGAAATCATCTTCGCTGTTATACCGGTACATCAATCCCTTATGCAAAAGAGCTTTTTTCACAGCCTTCACTGTCTTATGGTATCGGATATCGTCTGCTGCAATAAAACCGTAAGGTTCCATCAACAGCAAAGAGGAATCCATTGCCATATTATCATAAGTCTGCGAGAAACTTTGAAGTTCTTCCTTCCATCCATATGTCATTACATCCTGCCATACCTTGTCAGCTTCCTTTTGCCAACGTTCACTATAACCGTATTTATTGAGCATGGAAGCTATCTTTGCACCACGGTCCAAAGCCACCCAACACATCACTTTGGATGAAACAAAATGGCGGCTTTCTCCTCTGATTTCCCATATCCCCTTATCTGGTTTCTTCCAATCTTCCATTACCGTGGAAAGAATGCTCTTTACCATTTCCCACATATCCTCTATTTCGTCTAATGTACCGGGCATCAGCCGATAGTACTGGTAAATCAAATCCATCAGATAACCGAACGAGTCATTCTGCTTTTGATGGTAAGCATCATTACCTATCCGTACTGGTTTGGAATTCTTATATCCGGACAAATGCTCCAGAATAATCTCGGTCAGCTGCCTTTCTCCCCGAATGCCGTACATTATCTGATAGGATTCGTGCTTGGATACGAAAGTGGACTGTATGAACTTCATAAAACGTCTTGCTGCCCCTATATGGCCTATCTGGAACAAAGTTTCGATAGACATGGAGGCATCCCTCAACCAACAGAACCGATAATCCCAATTACGTACTTCGCCGACGGATTCGGGCAAACTGGTAGTAAGGGCGGCCAGTACGGCTCCGTTATAGTAAGACATCAGTTTCAAAACCAGCATGCTTCTTTCTATCACATCATTATAGAGAGAATATTTCTTAGTACGGTTGGTCCAATTAAGCCAATAAACCAAAGTACGGCAATATTCAATTTTTTCCCGTTCAATGTCCACCGGAATGACCTTTTCATTGTATGACAAAAGAAAGAACTCATCTTTTTCCAATATAATTTCTTTTTTCTGTTCGATGTTCTGCAAAGGAAGGGAAGAATACAAATATTGTCTATCTTTATTATCAGAAGAACAATAGCTTTCTATAAATTCAGAAGTGACATTATGAATCACTTTACCTTGCGCATAATTGGGAGCAGGGACATAGTTTACTTTGAAACGGGGCTTACCTTTTATCCACCTCACATATCGATACAATTCTGCCGGAAGATAATGGGCATTTTCGCAGGAACGGTAATAAGGCATGTAATCAAGTACGACAAATTCTCCCTCTTTCGAAGAAAAAGAAGTAGACAATATGTTAGTGTGAGGAACGTAAGATTGTGAGATATGATAGTCTTCTGTAACGTCAAATCCAAAACTTCCTCCTCTTTCCCGATCAAGTAGTGATGCAAAGATAGACGGAGAATCAAAATCGGGAAAACACAACCAGTCTATGCTGCCTTTTTCGGATATAAGTGCGGCAGTCCGACAATTGCCTACTACCCCATAATTTAAATTACTCATTTTTACTATTTTGTTTTTAACAAGTCTCTGAAAAAATCGAATACCCCTTTCAAGCTCGTTTTGACATTCTCGCCAATGGGTTGTTTCATGTCTTTCTTGTTCGCCAGAATTTGAAGAAAAGGCAGGACTTCCGTTTGTGATGGCATATTATAGCTTGCTGCCTCCGACACATATCCCACCTTGATTGTCACTGCATTCACCGGCAAAGCTTTGAACATATCTTCATCCGTAGTATCATCTCCCATAGCTATGATAAAGTCATAATGTTTCTTTTCCAACTGGCGTCTCACTTCGGAACCTTTATTATAATCGGGAGACTTAATCTCCACCACTTTATCTCCTTGTATGATTTGCAGCTTTTGCTGTATACAGATGTTAACCAGCACATTGATAAGTTGCTGTGCCCGCAAAGCTCCTAACCATGCATCACTTTCCCGGTAATGCCATGCCAAAGTCGTTTCCTTGACTTCAAGGTGGGAACGAGGCGTCTTTTCGACAAAAAGCTTCAAGATGGACACCAATCCGGAACTCCATTCCGCTTTGTTTATGTTTTTGTGCCAGATGCCATTTTCCTTATAGAAAGCACCATGTTCCGCAGCCATTGCAATAGGTAAATTTCCCAACCATTTTTCTAAAGTAAAATGGTCGCGACCACTATTCACAACAACATGGTTGGCCGGGTCGGAAACCAGCTTCTGCAATGTGGCAATGAGTTCAGGGGTGGGCTTAGCATTTTCCGGTCGTGTATTGAGCGACGCCAACGTTCCGTCATAATCCAGCAAGATAAGCCGTTGCTTAGCCTGGTTATATTTCATTTTGATGGCACCAATAATACCGGCGGATATCCTTTTCTTACGAAGCTGTTCATTCTTACGGCACGTATCGCTCCATTCACTTACAAAGTCTGCCGCCCACTTATTAACCGTTTGTACGGAAATAATTTTCTGCATGTGTTGCAAGCGTTTCAGTTGTTCCTGTTCGGGCATCTCCAAAGCCCGACAAATGGCCTGCTTTATCTCCTCAGTGTCATTGGGGTTAATCAACAATGCATCCGTCATCTCAATAGCTGCACCTGCCATTTCACTCAAAATCAAAACACCCGGATTATTATTTTTCGAGGCTACATATTCCTTGGCAACCAAATTCATGCCATCACGAAGTGGAGTTACCAAAGCTACATCAGCTATATAGTACATTGCCACCAGTTCTTCAAATGAAAAACCGTGATAGAAATAGCAAACCGGAGTCCAGTCCATCGTAGAATACTGTCCGTTTATAGAACCTATTTCTTCGTCAATCTTGGTTTTTAGCTCAGCATAACTATCTACATGGTCACGTGATGGAACAATGACCATTGCCAATGTAACTTTTCCACAATATTCAGGATGACATTCTAAAAAAGCAGCAAATCCCCATAAACGGTGCAGAATGCCTTTGCTATAATCCAAGCGGTCTACAGAAAGAATCAACTTATGATTCCCGAAAAATTTCCGTGTACGGTCTATCGCCCGCCGTACTTCCGGTCTGGAAGAAGCATTGTGATACAGTCCGTAGTTGATTCCCATAGGAAGAGCATCGGTCCTAACTACTCTATTCCCGAGTTGTGCTTCGTCCAGTTTAAAGTCAATACGCAATACCCGTTCGACAGCACTGATAAAATGCCGCATATAGTCATGAGTATGGAAAGCTATAAAGTCAGCACCCAATAATCCTTTCAGGATTTCTGCACGCTCCGGTAATATCCGGAAAAGTTCATAGGAAGGGAAAGGGATATGATGGAAATATCCGATATTCAAATCCGGGTAAACCTTCCGAAGCATTCCGGGAAGCAGCATTAGCTGATAGTCTTGAATCCACACCTTGTCACCTGGACGTATCACGCGGCAAATGGCATCGCAGAACAACTGGTTCACTTCCTGATACGATTGCCAGAAAGAGTTCCGATACAGCGTATAAACAAAAAAGTAGTGACATAATGGCCAAATAGTACTATTACTATAGCCTTCATAATAATTCTTTATCTGTATTTCGGACAAGAATACTGGGTGGAAATTTATTCCTTCCAATCTAGAAGTGATTTCCTCTTTACTTTCTTCGTTGTCAACGCATATTCCAGGCCATCCAATCCAATGTTTTTCGTAGGAAATCTGAAGTGAGTCCAAACCGGTAGCCAGTCCACCTTCACTTCGTGAAAACACGAACGTTTCATCCTCTTTGGTAACCTTAACGGGTAATCTGTTTGATATAATATAAAGTTTCATGTATGAGTTAACACAAGAAATATGCCAATTCATACAATATTTTATTTATTGCTTAAAATCAGTATTTTAGAAAAAGATAAAGAGAAAAACAAACATTCAAAAATGAAAAAGAATGTTCCATTTCGATATGGTCCTACTATTACCAATTATCACTGAAAATGTCTTTCTTCACCAATGCTTCAATTCTTTGCTTATAGCAATTTATCCCTTCTGCTATATTTTTACTAGCTTCCGAAGTCCCCATTCCATAGACTACAAGAGGAGTTTGCCATATCATTCCAGCATGTACAGCACTTGCTTGATAAGGTCTTAACAACTCATCCACCGTAAAACGATTTCTTCCTCCGCTTCTATAAGCATCATGTTCAGAGCCGGCAGTAGTGACCACCATCAATGTCTTACCAGCCACAGCAGGAGTTTTTGCCAGATAAGTAAATACTTCATCCAACCATCTCTTCAATAAAGAAGGAGCCGACATCCAATAGAACGGAAACTGAAATACAAGCGCAGATGCATGCGATATGATAGTGCTCCATATCTCTGCATTAAAAGCATCTTCCATACGCATCTCATATAAATTGTATATGGCTACCTCTCCCATGTCACTAATAGCATCCATCAATGCCTTGTTAGCTCGCGACTCTTTTATATTGGGATGTGTCAGAAGAACCACTACTTGCTTTGAATCTTTATCCATATTGTTTTTCTTTTAGTTTAAAATCATTGATGTGTGTACAAATATACAAAATATAGATATACGAGTAGGAGGAAATAAAAGTTTTCTTCCTACTTTCATTTTCTGACATATATTTTCGAATGTGACGAAAGAGGCGGAAAGCGGGTGAGGGCAAAGGTATAAAAACAAACTTCTGAAGAATTTATGATGCGGACTAACGAAAAATAATGTATCATCCCCATATAGATTTACTAGTGATTCCGTATGAGGAGCTTATACCCAACAAAGCATGTTCTTGTTAAAACAAATTAAAAAAGGAACAACTACTGTTGTTCCTTTTTTAAGTACACCCTCAGGGATTCGAACCCTGGACCCACTGATTAAGAGTCAGTTGCTCTACCAACTGAGCTAAGAGTGCATTCCTTATTTCTTGTTTGCGGGTGCAAAAGTAGTCCTTTTATTTTATTCGTGCAAACAAAACGGTGTATTTTTTGCGATGAAATGGGATTTTTTATTCAAACTCGTATAAATCAGAAGGAGTAGTACGCTTCAAAGCACACAACTGTACATCCTTTCCTACGATAATTCCTTTTTCCCTTAATTTCCATTCCACTGTTTTATATGCCAATTCAGGATGATTGTTGTCCTTGCTCAAATGACAAAGCCAAATATACTGTAAATGTTCCGTCATATTTTCCGAAAGAAATTCAGCAGTAGCAATATTACTCATGTGTCCGGTGCGGCTGGTAATCCGTTCTTTCAGGTATTGGGGGTAGGTACCCATGCGTAACATTTCCTCATCGTAGTTGGCTTCCAATATCAGATAATTGGCCTTTCTGATATATTCTGCGGCCGTAGGAGTAATTTCACCAAGGTCTGTAAGAAAAGCAAACACTTTTCCGTCTATCTCAATGCAATAGCCCACATTGTCCGTGCCATCATGAGGTACCTCGAAAGATTCGATATGAAAATCTTCCAACTGCATGGGTTGCTGCTTTTCCAGGTAACGGACAGACGAATATAACTTTTCTGTCATGCAATAGCTCCGGTTGATACCCTCATGAATCCGGGCAGTTGTATAAATAGGAATATTCTGTTTCTCACCCAATCCACCTACCGCTTTAATATGATCTGCATGGTCGTGCGTAACAAATACCGCACGTATCATTTCCATGCTAATACCTGCTTCTTTCAGTCCTTTTTTTATCGTCCGTACTGCAATGCCGGCGTCGATGAGTATTCCATATTTTTCTGTGCCTATATAATAACAGTTGCCGCTGCTTCCACTGGCAAGGCTTATAAATTTTACTTTCATCCTAATCTCCTTAATTACAAAAAAGCCGTCGCTTTTAAAAAAAGTGACGGCAAATATACAAAAAGTATGCAATATATAAACCTTATGCCTTCTTCTTTTTGTCGATGAATTCGGTAGTTTTGGCAAAAACGAATAATGCTATTGCCGCAACCAATCCTATAACAGCGAAATAATACCAGATATAATGTGCATTGACACTAGCTGCTTCCCACGCTTCGCGGGTTTCAAACAAGACTGGATCAGGACAATATTTTGTCAGAAGCACCCCCGCAATACCGAATCCGAAAATAGAAGAGAGGAATGAATGAAGATGACTGAAACCGAGGTACATACCTTCTTCGCCCTTGGGGGCCTGCAAAGAGAAGTATTCCAGATAACGCGGTGAGATAAAACATTCTGCCAAAGCTTGCACAACAATACCAAACACCATCATCAAAGTAATATTGCTCATGCCGGAAATAATATCGTTGCCCAGCAAATTACCGCATGCCATCAGCAATGCCGATACCGGAATAAGAAACATGCCTATATTCATAGAAGTAATAGCTGTGCGCTTTGCCATCCACCGGGTGATAAAACTTACGCAGCAAACCACTACAAACGGGTTTACATTGGCTATCCACCCCGGTTTGGCTGTTTCACCCGCCATACGGATGACATATTTGGGCATAGTTGCATAGAGCTGTTGCTGCACCATCCAAAAGCCGGTTACGATGAGGATAAGAATCAACAAACGCCAATTAGTGATAATACGCAGAAAACCTTGCCCAATTTCACGCATGCTTTTCCCTTCACCTGCTGTATGTGCCGATTTATACAATAAGATGACAGCCAATAATGCCAGCACCGTCATGGCAGCCGAGAAGTAATTGATATAAATATAAGCTTGCTCACCGATAACATTCCGTAGAGGGTCGACCACCGTTTTTCCGGTAAAAGCTCCTATATTCACCATCATATAGAAGATGGAATAGCCGCGAGCACGGGTAGCCTCTGTTGTTTCCTTAGCCACCGATCCCGATATGATAGACTTGATGAACGAACCTCCTACCATGATAACAAACAATACGGGGACAATCATCCAGCGGTCATTACTATCCGGCAATCCTGAAAAACGGGTTGTCTCGCCATACTCCACCAGACCGGCTGCTTCCAGTAGGGTGGGAAGCAATCCCAAGCCCAAATACCCGATGGAAAGCAGTGAGAAAGCAATAATCATCGACTTTCGGAAACCTATCTTATCGGCATATGCGCCCGTAAAGATAGGCAACAAATAGAGCCCTCCCGAAAACAGACCGGAAATCATGCTTGACTCAAAATCATTGAAACCTAAAATATTGGAAAGATAAATGGTAAGAACAATAAATACAGCATAATATGCCATGCGTTCGAACAGTTCTACTGTACTGCTTACCCAAAAAGCTCTGCTGAAGCCTTTGGAAGCGGGTTGGGGTGATGTCATCATCCTTTTGTACGATTAAAATTTATGTATTAAATGAAAAAATAAGTGCAAAAATAGGAAATTAATATCGTGTTTGCAAGATATTAATTTTCTGCAAACACAATATTAATAAGTTGCAGACAAGATATTAACTTCCCATTTATCACTATTTATCTTTTCATTTATATAGAATACTCCGTATCTTTGGACGCTTTTATAAAACGACCATTCATGAAAGATAAAATCGAATTTATAGCTTTTGACGCTGATGACACACTGTGGGAAAGCGAACTTTATATTCAGGAGTTCGAGCACAAATTCTGTAACCTTTTAAGGCAATATCTGCCTGCTTCATCCATATCACAAAGGTTTTTTGAAACAGAAATGAAGAATCTGCATATGTATGGCTATGGGCTGAAGAGCATAATGCTCAGTATGACTGAAACCATCTGCAAAGTGACAGACGGAAACGGGAATATGCATCTTATAGAAGAAGTAATAGGATGGGGACAAGAGCTTCTGCAGAAACCGGTTACACTACTGGAAGGCGTGAAGGAGACCATATCGTCACTTCATGGGAAATATAAATTGGTGTTGGCCACTAAGGGGGACTTGTTCGACCAGAAAAGAAAAATAGAAGCTTCCGGACTGCGAGAATATTTCCATCATATCGAAATTATGAGTGACAAGAAAATCGATGATTACCAGAGGCTGATTGATACATTGGGCTGTCCGCCTGAAAAACTCCTGATGATAGGTAATTCTGTAAAATCAGACATACTTCCGGTATTGGAACTTGGGGGATACGCTGCCCATGTACCATACCACGTGACTTGGGCATACGAGCAACATGAAGGGGAAATACGACATCCCAATTTTATACGATTGGATAGTATCAAAGGAATATTAGATAAGCTATAAGTTATGGGTGAAACTGCATAACTTATAGCTTACTATTGCTTTTTAGAATTGGAAGAAATTCTTAGCGTTATAATAGCTGATATCTTCAATCATCTGGTTTACGCGTTCCATCTCGGAAATAGGAATTTCACCATTTTCTACATCACGGCCTACAAGATTACACAATGTACGGCGGAAATATTCATGGCGCGGATAGGAGAGGAAGGAACGGGAATCGGTCAGCATACCAACAAATCGGCTCAATAAGCCCAGTACAGAAAGGGCATTCATCTGCTTTTCCATACCATCCTTCTGGTCAAGGAACCACCAACCGGAACCGAATTGAATCTTACCGGCAACCGTACCATCCTGGAAGTTACCCAGCATAGTAGCAATGACTTCGTTGGCGCATGGATTCAAATTATAAAGAATAGTCTTGGTCAGCTTACCATTGGAGTTTAAGCGGTCGAGAAATTTAGCCATAGCTTTTGCTGTAGTAAATTCGCCAATGGAATCAAAACCGGTATCAGGACCTAACAGTTTGAACATCTTACTATTGTTGTTGCGAATAGCACCATAATGGAACTGTTGTGTCCAACCTTTCTCCCAATCCATTTCGCCGAACACAACCAGCATGGCCGACTTGAATTTCAGAATTTCCTCCTTCGTCAATCCAGTACCGCCATATACCTTGTTAAAGATAGCCTTAACTTCCGCTCCTGTATAATCCTCGGCATAGAATTCTTCAATTCCGTGGTCAGACAGTTTACATCCTTGTTTCGCGAAAAAATCGTGACGCTTACGCAAGGCAGCAACCATATCGTCAAAGCAGGAAATAGCCACATCGCTCACTTCGGCCAACTTTTCTACATATGCGCGAAAATCGGCAGGAACTTCCACCGCCATTGCCTTATCCGGACGCCAAGTAGGCAACATCTTGATTTCAAAGCCGCTCTCACGTGTCTTGATATGGTATTCCAAGGAATCAATAGGATCATCTGTAGTACAAACCACTTCCACATGATAACGGCGCATCATGCCACGGGCGGAATATTCAGGCTGTTTCAGCTTCTCATTACATTCATCATAAATTTCACGGGCCGTATGAGGATTGAGAATTTTATCGATTCCAAAAGCGGTCTTCAATTCAAGGTGGGTCCAGTGATACAACGGATTACGGAAAGTATAAGGTACCGTTTCGGCCCACTTCTCAAACTTTTCCCAATCTGTAGTATCCTTACCGGTACAGAAACGTTCGTCCACACCATTGGTACGCATGGCACGCCACTTGTAGTGGTCACCTCCCAACCAAATCTCAGTCAGTGACTTAAATTGATAGTCTTCCGCCACCATTTGAGGAATCAAGTGACAATGATAGTCGATAATCGGCATTTTAGCCGCATGCTCGTGGTACAACTTCTGTGATGTTTCCGTTTGCAACAGAAAATTTCCGTCCATAAAGTTTTTCATCTTCTTGTGTTTTAAGTATCTAAAAATATTACTTTCTATTTATTACACCTATATAGTATTGATTGTAAAGCTAATAGGTCGTATAATTGTTTTTAGTTTTATTAACCGTTATCGAACACAAAAGTAGAAATTTTACTTGGAGAAACAAAATAATTCGTATCTTTGCGGCGAATATTTATAATATTTAAGCTTCAGACGTCTCACCTTTACTGCCTTAGGCAGCATACCTCAAGATGGAAAACAAGAACTATACCATTAAAGACATAGCACGCATGTCCGGCGTCTCTGCCGGCACTGTAGACCGCGTACTGCACAACCGCGGAGACGTATCCGTTTCCAGTAGGGAAAAAGTCCAGAAAGTACTCGACGAGATAGATTATCATCCCAATATGTTTGCCATCGGGCTGGCGGCTAAAAAGCACTATCATATTGTCTGCATTATACCTTATTATATAGAACATGATTATTGGTATGCTGTAGCAGCGGGAATTGACCGTGCCGCACAAGAATTACGGCCGTTCAATGTTGGAGTTAGCTATCTGTACTATCGGCATGCGGACAAATCCTCCTATAAAGAAGCATGTGCTGTGCTCCGGGAGGAAAATGCCGACGCCGTACTTGTTGCCCCGAATTTCCGAGAGGAGACCATAAAACTCACTGCTTATTTGGAGGAAGCGGATATTCCCTATGCATTCATAGACTTCAATATTGAACAGACGCATGCCTTGTGTTATATCGGACAAGATTCCAAAACCAGCGGATACATCGCTGCCAAGATTCTGATGCGTAGCTATGAAAAAGGGCAGGAGCTTGTGTTATTCCTGAACAATCAGAAAAACAATCCGGCAGAAATCCAGATGCAACGCCGCCTCGAGGGGTTCATGCAATACCTTTCCGAGGAACATAAGGATTTGATTATCCATGACATTGTGTTGCACAAGGAAGATACTGACGGCAACAGACGGATGTTGGATGCTTTTTTTAAAGAACATCCCCAAGCCGTACTGGGAGCTGTTTTTAATTCCCGTGTTTATCAGGTGGCAAATTATCTGCACGAAAAGGGGCAGAAGCTGGCAGGACTTGTGGGATATGACCTTTTACACAAAAATACAGAGTTCCTGAAAACCGGTGAAGTAACCTTTCTCATCGGTCAACGCCCAGGCCTGCAAGGCTATTGTGGCGTGAAGACTTTATGCAACCACGTGGTATTTAAAAGACCGGTCACTGCAGTGAAATACATGCCCATCGACATATTGATGAAGGAAAACATAGACTTTTACTTTGAGTTTGAATAATCAAAAAATTACATATCAACCATTTAAATCATTTTTTAAATGAAAGCATTAAACAAAGAAACTGCTCCCAAAGCACAACGCCCGGAACGCATTATCCAGTTTGGCGAAGGTAATTTCCTTCGCGCATTTGTGGATTGGATTATTTATAACATGAATCAAAAGACCGATTTTAACAGCAATGTGGTAGTAGTCCAACCCATCGATAAAGGTATGGTTGACATGCTGAATGCCCAGGATGACCTTTATCATGTAAATCTGCAAGGTCTGGATAAAGGAGAAACCATCAACAGTCTGACTATGATAGATGTAATCAGCCGTGCCTTAAACCCCTATACTCAAAACGATGAGTTCATGAAATTGGCCGAACAACCGGAAATGCGTTTTGTCATTTCCAACACGACGGAAGCAGGTATAGCCTTTGACCCTGCTTGTAAGCTGACAGATACACCGGCGTCTTCTTATCCGGGCAAACTGACACAGCTGTTGTATCACCGCTTCAAGACATTCAACGGCGACAAGAGCAAAGGACTGATTATCTTCCCTTGCGAACTCATCTTCCTGAATGGCCACAAGTTGAAGGAGACAATCTATCAATACATTGAATTATGGCAATTGGGTGATGAGTTCAGAGCTTGGTTTGAGGAAGCCTGCGGTGTGTATGCAACACTGGTGGACCGTATCGTTCCAGGATTCCCCCGCAAAGACATTGCCGCTATAAAAGAAAAGATACAGTACGATGACAATCTGGTAGTGCAGGCTGAAATTTTCCATTTATGGGTCATCGAGGCTCCGCAAGAAGTCGCCGAAGAATTCCCTGCCGACAAAGCCGGACTGAATGTATTGTTTGTTCCTTCTGAAGAACCTTACCACGAAAGAAAAGTAACCTTGCTGAATGGACCTCATACCGTATTGTCTCCAGTAGCCTATCTGTCGGAGGTAAATATTGTACGCGATGCCTGCCAGCATCCTATAATCGGACAATACATCCATAAAGTGATGTTTGACGAGCTGATGGAAACGTTGAACCTGCCGAAAAACGAATTGAAAAAGTTTGCAGAAGATGTATTGGAGCGCTTCAACAATCCGTTTGTTGACCATGCCGTAACCAGTATTATGCTGAACTCTTTCCCTAAATACCAAACCCGTGACCTTCCTGGCCTGAAAACCTACTTGAAACGTAAAGGAGAACTGCCGAAAGGTCTGGTATTGGGACTGGCTGCCATCATCACGTACTACAAAGGAGGTACCCGCGCAGACGGCACAGAAATCATCCCGAATGATGCTCCCGAAATCATGCAGTTATTGAAAGACCTTTGGGCAACGGGGGATACCCGCAAAGTGGCAGAAGGCGTATTGGCAGCCAAAGACCTTATCTGGGGGGAACACGGAGACTTGAATACCGTTCCAGGATTGACAGACATGATTACCTGCTTCTTAAAATCCATCCAAGAAAAAGGCATGCAGGAAACAGTAAAAGGTATTCTTTAATTCCTATGATTTTAAACAAGCAGACCGTACAAAAGGAGTTTTTATACGGTCTGCTTTATTTATACCACATTTGATGGGAAATAATTAAGTCACAGTTTTCTTTTTTGTCTAAAGGCTTTCCTGCTCTGCTGCCCGCAATATAAAAGTAGTGGCACCAATAGTTACAATGGCTCCATCCTCAATGCGAATACGGTCTTTGTCACCCAAAATTTCATTATTAAGGAAAGTTCCCGTCAGGCTGGGAGCATCGCGTAAGGTATAAATCAACACTCCCTGCTTATTACGCTTTACATTAATGATACAGTGACGCCGGTCCATACTCATATCCGAAGTCTCAATCGGCACATCGATAACATTCCCCACGCAACGCCGGCCTATGATATTGTCACCTTCTTGCAATGGAAGTACCTGCTTAAAACCAAACACGTTCTCAATGACCGTGATGCTGCCAAAAGCCTCTTTAAACTCCGCTTCATCCGGACGTTCTTCCTTTTGAGGGGCTTTCATCTTTGATTTACCTAAACGGATACTGAACTGCTTCTTACACTGGTCACATACAAAGACCAGTGATTGGCCTTCGGTATACTTGGTTTCATCGAATGTTAAGTAATTCTCACATTTGGGACAACGGATACGCTTCATGATAGTTAAAAATTAAAGAATTAAAAAATAAAGCAAGGGTAGATTACTTTCTACTTCTTTAATACCCAAGCGTTCTTATACGTTTCATTCTGGCGAACTCTGTTCAATGCCTGATATGCTTCTGTTTCTGTGCCACAAGACTCAATGCTGACACGCATTTTACCATCTCCAACAATTGCTTTTGCATGAGGGTAACCTTTTTCAATCAGTTGCTTTGCCATTGCTTCGGCATCCTTCTCAGTACCTACACTGGCAATGATGACGTGGTATTTCTGTGCAGAGACAAGTGACGGGGCGACAGTCCCTGCTGTGGTCTTTTGAATTTCACTCTTTGTTGTTACAGATGTTGAAGAGGACACTTCTGCCGCCTGCTGCTTAGGCTGAGAAACAACCGGAGCATTCTGCGCGTTAGCTTGGCCCACCTTAACCTCTCTTACGGCAACCGGAACCACCTTTTTCTTTGCCTTCTGCCCCGTGTTTTTTTGAGCCGACGCTTTCGGAGTGTCGGCCTTCCGGCTAACAACAATCGGATTAATGGCAAGGGATTCCTTTTCTATCATCTCAAAAAGTTCATTCGGAAGTAATTGCGCATAATTTCCTTCAACCACTTCCGTATTCTCTATCGGTGTAGACAAAAAGAAAAACAAGGCAACCACTGCAATCATGGCAACCGCATTCGACAAATAGGAACGGTTGAATTTAATCTCAAACCTTCGCTTTTTGTCTTCCGGCACAACTGGAACAGAATAACGGATGGTCTTTTCCATGTACGGTTTCTTCAGTTCCGCCAGTTCCTGCATTTCAAAACTATCCAACCCATATAAGTAAGGAGTGGTTATCTTGTGGTCATAGGGAACAAAGTCATAAATACCATGAATGGAGTAACGCAATTCGCCAATGTTGGGCAAATCCACCTTACCTTCTTCATGGAGAGCAGTGAATATATGCGCCACTTCTTTTTCTACAATCCGCGTAGCATCAGAAAAATCAGTATCATAGACAGCCATATAGGATTGTACAAGTAAGCCGTCATTCATCTTCAGTTGAGGATTGAAACCGATAATACGGGTAGGGGGCAGAAAAACATTCTCTTCCGCTACTCTCATTGCCGGAGTATAATGAGCTACAAATCCTCCCAAACCGGGAACAATGACACAATCGTTCTCCAATAACAATACTTCTATGTGCTGTGCTAATTCAATCATGCTACAAAAGTAGCGGAAATATCGGATATACGCTAGTTTCAGAGCATTTTTCTTATCAACAAATTATGAACATTGCACATTGAAAATGTATTTGAAAAAGGTTTTTTGGCAAGAGAAGGAATTTTTACCGGAAAAATTTCTACTTTTGTACCGTTTAACTATACTCGTCAAGAATAGAAAGACAATTGCCCTCGCAAGAGTATACAAACCTAAACACTTAACAAAAGACTATTATGCGTATTATTTTCTGTCTGATGGTTTTCTTGTTCATAGGAAAGAACACGATGCTGGCACAGCAGCTGTCCTCATTCGTAGAATATGGAGCAGCCCTGCATACCGGTGACAATACTCCTCTTTGGCAGGTCAGCAACCAGCAAGGACTCACTTCGCTCGACAACAATACTTACATACGTGGAGGAATATCCTACAAACACCAACTTGGAAAATGGAAGTTTGAAGAAGCACTGGATTTGGTTGCAGCAGCCGGATTCAGCACGACCTCCTTCATTGTACAGCAGGCTTACGTAGACATCCGTTACAAGTGGTTTGGATTCTTTGCCGGAAGCCGGGAACAGAATTCTCCATTGCTGAATCAAGAGCTGAGCAGTGGCGGCATGACCTGGTCGGGTAATGCGCGTCCCATCCCACAAGTACAGATAGGCATACCCGAGTATGTACAGTTGCTACCCCGTTTAGGCCTGAAAGGAGAAATCTCGTACGGATGGTTTACAGATAACAAATACCAGCGGGAGCAAGTCGGAGAAAAATACTGGTACACCAAGAGTATCAAATACCATCATAAAGAAGGGTTCCTGCGTATCGGTATACCCAAAGGAAAATGGCAACTGGAACTCGGAATGACCCTCGACACCCAATTCGGAGGATACAAGATTGGAGGTTCCGAATCGGGAGACTTGGGCAACGGATGGAAGGATTACGTACGCGTATTCTTCCCCGGCCACGGGCGTGAGGACGGACCGGTAGGTGAACATCTGGCTTTCCAAGGCAATTTTCTGGGTAGCGAATATATCAAAATGACTTATCGTCCTAAGGAAGATTTCTCCATCAGCGCCTATCTGGACAATCATTTTGATGACTTCTCCGCCATGGCCAAACTCAACGGTTGGGATGGCTTATGGGGTGTGGAATATAAATCCAACCATAGACAAGCCATCAACGAAATCGTTATCGAATATCTCCAGACTACCAATATGAGCGGTCCACTGCACGGTTTGCAAAATTCTGTAGTAGGTAAGACCGGAGGAGCCGACAACTACTACAACAACGGTTACTACCCAGGATGGGCACATTGGGGTATGGCGATAGCCAATCCGTTGATAGCATCGCCTATCTATAATAAGGATGGCGATATGAGTTTCAAGTACAATCGCGTTAAGGCCCTGCATCTGGGATGGAGCGGCGACATCAGCAGTGAGTGGAGATATGTGGCAAAATTGTCCCACAACAGAACTTGGGGAACTCCTCATCGTCCAATACCCGATATATTAGAAAATTTTTCTACTTTTGCATCGTTTTACTATATTCCCCGTAAATGGAAGGGCTGGTGCTTCAACGCGTCCCTTGCATTGGATATGGGAGAGATATATGGAGACAATTTTGGATTCCAACTGAAAGTACATAAAACATTTTAAGAAAATGAACTACATACAAACAGAGATTGACGGCGTATGGCTGATTGAGCCGAAAGTATTCCATGATGCCCGCGGATACTTTATGGAAGCATTTAAGGAAGAAGAGTTCCGTGCACATGTCGGAAACGTTCACTTCATCCAGGACAATGAGTCCAAATCCTCTTTCGGTGTATTACGTGGTCTTCATTACCAGAAGGGTGATTGCAGCCAGGCCAAACTGGTACGTGTCATTAAGGGAAAAGTGCTGGACGTGGCTGTCGACTTAAGAAAATCTTCTCCCACTTTCGGAAAGTATGTCAGTGTGGAGCTAAGTGAGGAGAACAAAAGACAATTCTTCATTCCGCGTGGTTTTGCCCACGGTTTTCTGGTGCTGAGCGATGAAGCTGTCTTTACATACAAGGTAGACAACGTATACGCACCACAATCCGAGGCATCCATCCGTTTTGACGACGAAACCATCGGTATTGAATGGCCCGTTGCTACGGAACAGCTTCTATTATCAGATAAAGACGGACATGCCGTATCGTTCAAGGATGCGGTCTATTATGAATAAAATATGAAAATAGCCATTGTCGGTACAGGATACGTCGGTTTGGTAACCGGAACCTGCTTTGCGGAAATCGGTGTCAACGTTATTTGCGTAGACACGAACAGTGAAAAGATAGAGTCACTGAAAAAGGGTGTTATTCCTATCTATGAAAATGGACTGGAAGAAATGGTTAGCCGGAATGTGAAAGCAGGACGCCTACAATTCACCACGTCTCTGGAGAGTTGTCTGAATGAGGTGGAAGTGGTATTCAGTGCCGTAGGTACACCACCCGATGAGGATGGAAGTGCCGACTTGAGCTATGTGCTGGAAGTTGCCCGCACCATTGGACGCAATATGCAGAAATATGTGTTGGTGGTAACCAAAAGTACCGTTCCCGTAGGTACTGCCAGAAAAGTGCGGGCTACCATTCAAGAAGAACTTGATAAGAGAGGGATGAACATTGACTTCGATGTCGCTTCGAATCCCGAGTTTCTGAAAGAAGGTAATGCTATCAACGATTTTATGAGTCCCGACCGTGTAGTGGTGGGAGTAGAGTCCGAACGAGCCAAGAAGATAATGAGCAAGCTCTACAAACCATTCCTGCTGAACAACTTCCGTGTCATCTTTATGGACATCCCTTCTGCAGAAATGACAAAGTATGCAGCTAACTCCATGCTTGCCACCCGCATCAGCTTCATGAACGACATTGCCAATTTGTGCGAATTGGTGGGAGCGGATGTAAACATGGTGCGCAGTGGTATCGGTTCGGATACCCGTATCGGACGCAAGTTCCTCTATCCGGGGATAGGTTACGGCGGTTCATGCTTCCCTAAGGATGTAAAGGCACTGATTAAAACGGCTGAACTGAGCGGCTACAAGATGCGTGTACTCCATGCAGTAGAGGAGGTGAACGAGAAACAGAAGAGTATCTTATTCGAAAAGTTGCAGAAGCATTTCAATAATGATTTGGAGGGAAAGACCATTGCCATTTGGGGGCTGGCCTTTAAACCCGAAACAGATGACATGCGTGAAGCCCCGGCTCTGGTATTGATTGACGAGTTGCTGAAGGCCGGTTGTAAAGTACGTGCCTACGACCCGGCTGCCATGAACGAATGCCGACGCCGCATAGGAGAAAGTATTTATTATGCGACAGATATGTATGATGCTGCGCTGGATGCAGATGCACTGATGCTGGTGACCGAATGGAAAGAATTCCGCCTGCCTTCATGGGCAGTCATCAAGAAAACTATGGAGCAGCCGTTGGTATTGGACGGACGTAACATTTATGACAAGAAAGATATGGAAGAACAAGGTTTCACATATCATTGCATCGGAAAATAAAGTTGCAGAAAAAAGAAAAGAAATAAATAGGGACGTTATGACAATAAAAGGAAGTGCGATTCTCATTGTACTTGTTGTCTCATTGGCCTCATGCAGCAACAGACAAACAGGAGAGGTTTCCGTAAAGGAAGACCTCATTGCAAAACAACTGTTACAAGGCATCTGGGTGAACGATGAAACAGAAATGCCGTTGATGCGCATCGAAGGGGATACGGTATATTATGCCAACCCGCAAAGCGCTCCCGTACCTTTCAAGGTTGTTCACGATACAATCTACATATACAGCAATGAACCGGTGGCCTATAAGATAGACCGTCAAACGGAATACAGCTTCTGGTTCCACTCGCTGGCCGACGAAGTAATTAAACTGCATAAATCAGAGAATGCGGAAGATTCTTTGGTTTTCACCAGTCGAGAAGTGGAGGTCATTTCTACTACTCCGGAAGTGATAAAGAAAGACAGTATCGTAACATACAAGAATACAAGATATAGGGGATATGTATATATCAACCCTTCAAAGATGAAGGTTTTCAAGACTTCCTATTCTGAAAATGGAATCAGTGTGGACAATGTGTATTATGATAATGTAATCCACATCTGTGTATACGAAGGGAAGAAGATGCTTTATGGCCAGGACATCACTAAAAAGATGTTTGCGGATATATTCCCTGCCGAAATGCTGGACCAGGCCATTCTTGCCGATATGAATTTCATGGGTGTGGATAGTAAGGGGTACCATTATCAGGCAACCCTCGGCATACCCGAAAGTTCCGTATACAATTTGGTAAATATGATTATTGGTTTTGACAATACAATGAACATAGAAAAAGCGGAATAAATCCGCTTTTTCGGTAGTGTAAAATAAACTGTGTCACGCATTATTTATCTCTAGAAAACTCATCGGTCGGGGAACGGCCCGCGCCAAGGGGCGGGACCACCCGTCCCGACGAGCGTAAAATTACAATAATTTAAACCGGTTTCCAAACTTTATAGCCAGTTGTTGCGAGATGGTAGCCCAATTGGCCAGTGGCATGGTCCATTTCTTACGTATATTGCGGTATGCAAGATAAACAAGTTTCTCAAGGGCTGTATCCGATGGGAACACGCCCTTGTTTTTTGTTACCTTGCGGATCTGACGGTGATACCCCTCAACGGTATTTGTGGTATAGATAAGCTTACGGATGACCGGAGTATACTGGAAGTATTCGGACAGCTTATCCCAGTTGTCCTGCCAGGATCTGATAACGACAGGATACTGTTCACCCCATTTTTCATCCAGCTTGAGGAGCTCATTTTCTGCGGATTCCTTATTGACTGCCTGATAGACACATTTCAAATCCCTTAAGAACTCCTTCTGATTCTTGGATCCTACATACTTGATGGAGTTACGTATCTGATGTACTACACAAAGCTGTACGGCTGTATTAGGATAAACGCTTTGAATGGCTTCAGGAAACCCCTTCAGACCGTCTATACAGGCAATGAGAATATCCTCAACTCCACGGTTCTGAAGGTCTGTCAACACGCTGAGCCAGAAGTTTGCTCCCTCATTCCTTGATATATACATTCCAAGTAACTCCTTGTGTCCCTCCCTGTCAATGCTCAGTACATTATAGATTGCACGGGTTACCGCGCAGCCACGTTCATCCGTTACTTTGTAATGAATGGCATCCATCCAGACTATAGGATAAACAGAATCAAGCATCCGTGATTTCCATGCTTTTATCTCCGGAAGTACACGGTCTGTGATGGAACTGATTGTGTCGGCCGAAACACGATTCCCAAGATTTTCTTCCATCCAGTCACTGATTTCCCTTGTGCTGTTTCCCATTGCATACAAGCCAATTATACGGTCAGCAACACCTTCTGCCAGAATAGTCTCACGCTTCTTGATAAACTGGGGATCAAAACTCGAATTACGGTCACGGGGAGTGGAAACGGTTACTTCGCCCAAGGGAGTCTGAACCTGCTTTTGCATCTTTCCGTTACGACGGTTACCCATCTGGCGTTCTTCTTCTGTCAAATGTGCATCCATCTCTCCTTCCAGGGCTGCATTCAATATACTTTCCAATAGTGGGGCAAAGGCGCCGTCCTTACCCAACAAAGGCTTGCCGGCTTTCAGCTGTTCAATGGCCTTGTTCTTGATACTCTCGAAATCAAATTCTTCTTTCATAAAAAAAACTGTGTTAGCAAAGTTAATACTTTATTCCTTGCTGACACAGTTTAATTTACATCCTCGCTTTTTCTATTTCTTTTCTTCACCACAATGTTTATTTCTTCTCGCCGCCATTCTGTGGACGTTTGGCTCTGGGCTTTCCACCTTTACTGTTGTTACGGCCGTTCTTGTTTCCTCCTGGCTTACGTCCGTTTCCACGGCCGCCCCGTCTTCCTCCGTCAAATGCTCTCGGCTTGTATTCGGGGGCTTCGCCCAGCTCCTCGGGAACCGGTATTTTATAGATGTCCCTATCCAGGAATTTTTCGATATTCTTAAAGTTCCCCTGCTCCTTTTCGGAAACGAAAGTGATGGCTACGCCGTCATTATTGGCACGCGCCGTACGTCCGATACGGTGCACATAATCTTCACTGTCGTGGGGAACGTCATAGTTTATCACCAGACGGATGTCATCGATATCAATACCTCTCGCAACGATATCTGTAGCTACCAGGATATTGATACGTCCTGCCTTGAATTCGTACATCACTTCTTCGCGCTGTGCCTGCTCTAAATCGGAGTGCATTTCACCAACGTTCAGTTTCATCTGCTTCAAGGCTTTGGTCACTTCCTTCACTTTCAGTTTGGAAGAAGCAAAGATGATGACGCGTTCCGGCGTCTCCTCTGCAAAGAGGCTACGGATGATGCCCAGCTTCTGATTCTCGTAGCAGACATAGGCTGCCTGCACAATCTTTTCCGCTGGTTTGGAAACCGCCAACTTCACTTCGGCGGGATTGTTCAGAATGTTGCCAGCCAACTGTTGTATCTTGGCAGGCATGGTAGCAGAGAACATAATGGTCTGCCGCTCTTTAGGGAGAAACTTGACAATCTGCATAATGTCATCATAGAATCCCATATCCAGCATCCGGTCTGCTTCATCCAAAATAAAATAAGAGACACGGGAAAGATCTACATAACCAAGGCTAAGATGGGCTATCAAACGCCCCGGGGTAGCAATAACGACATCAGCACCCAGTGTCAACCCTCTTTTCTGCTGCTCGAATAGTATTCCGTCATTACCGCCATACACGGCCACGCTGGAAACCGGCATGAAATAAGAGAAACCTTCCATCTGTTGGTCTATCTGTTGCGCCAACTCGCGGGTAGGAGCCATGACAATGCAATTGATGGCATCGGCAGGGTGTCCGCCCTCTGAAAGCTTGTTCAATATAGGCAACAAATATGCGGCTGTTTTTCCCGTTCCGGTTTGTGCCACTGCTATTAAATCTCGACCTTCGAGTATGACGGGAATTGATTTTTCTTGTATGGGGGTGCACTCTTCAAAGCGCATGGCATCCAGTGCCTCCAGTACATTGCCATTTAAATGTAGTTCTGAAAACTTCATGTATCTCTTTTAAATTTGCGTACAAAGATAGGAAAAAGACTTATAAAATAGACTCTTACAGTAAAAAAATAAGCCCTTGGGACAATAATTATCTCAAGGGCTTGCAAATTTGTTTCAAGCATCTGCCTTCAACGGGGAATATCAATGTATGAATCCTTAAATCCCAGAAAGTAAAGTACGCCATCTAAGCCGATGGTATTGATGGATTGCTTGGCATTGGCAACTACTTTGGGCTTTGCATGGAAAGCGATTCCAAGGCCGGCAATTCCCAGCATGGGCAGGTCGTTGGCACCGTCGCCCACAGCAATAGTCTGCGCAATATCCACTTTCTCCACCTGAGCTATCAAACGCAGCAACTCCGCCTTACGCTTACCGTCGACTACATCACCGAGATAGCGGCCGGTCAGTTTGCCATCCTCTATTTCCAGCTCGTTGGCATACACATAGTCTATACCGTACTTCTTCTGGAGGTACTGCCCGAAGTAGGTAAACCCTCCCGAAAGAATAGCTATCTTGTAACCGTATTTCTTCAAAACATACATCAGGCGATCCACACCTTCCGTAATGGGAAGATTCTCTGCAATCTCCTGCATCACGGACTCATCCAATCCTTTCAACAAAGCCACTCGTTCGCGAAAGCTCTCGATGAAATCTATCTCACCACGCATGGCACGTTCGGTAATGGCCTTCACCTGGTCGCCCACACCTGCACGTATGGCCAATTCATCAATCACTTCCGTTTCAATCAGCGTAGAGTCCATATCGAAGCAAATGAGGCGGCGCATCCGGCGGTACATATTGTCCAACTGGAAAGAGAAATCCATTTCCAGTTCGGTTGCCAGTTTCATTAACTGTTCTTGCATGGCAATACGGTCTTTCGGAGTGCCACGAACGGAAAATTCGATGCAGGCGCGTGTACGCGATTCGCATTCGTCCAGCGGGATACGTCCTGTAAGGCGCTTGATGGCATCGATATTCATGCCTTGCTCTGCAAGAATACGGGTAACGGCAGATATTTGACGGGCAGACAACTTACGCCCCAATAAAGTAAGAATATAGCGGTTCTTTCCCTGCATATTCACCCAATCCTCGTACTCTTTGGTAGTAATGGGGTAGAAACGGACAGTCACGCCCAGGGAGGAAGCCTTGAAAAGCAGTTCCTTCATAATGAACCCCGAGTGTTGTTCTTCCGTCTTGCACAAAATGCCCAATGAAAGAGTATTGTGAATATCTGCCTGGCCAATATCCAGAATGGTAGCATCATATTTCGCCAGAATTTCCGTCACGGAAGCTGTCAGTCCCGGACGGTCTTCACCCGTAATACGTATCAGGATGAGTTCAGTGTTCAATGGTTGCATAAGTCATCTTTTTGATAGAATAATAGGCTACAAAAGTAAGGAAAATTCCCGCTATTTATGCTAAATAACATAAAAATATGCCCCTAAAAAGTGAGAAAAATGCTTGTTTATTTGGAAGTTTGTTTAGGAATTACTTACCTTTGCACCCGATTTCAGAATTAAAAGCTTTGATTATCAGCATCTTTATCACTATTCAAGGCTTTGACAAGACGATGTTCCGGGAAGAAATCACTGTTGAAGGACAGTCCCGGATAGTATTAACCAAAACCGTGCCGCATGAAATATGCAAAATGGATTTTTGTTGTATTACTAATAAGTTCCTTGACTTCTTTTGTAGAAAAAGACAAACCTACCGGAGGTTTGAATGTGGGTGACATGGCCCCGGATTTCAAAATCCAAACCATGTCGGCAGAGCAATCCCAAACCGAACTTTCAGACTTGAAAGGAAAGTATGTGTTGCTCAGTTTTTGGGCAAGTTACGACGCGCAGTCCCGGATGCAGAACGCAAGTTTGAGCAATGCGCTTCGCTCTACTGCCCGCAACAATGTGAAGATGGTTTCAGTTTCATTCGATGAGTATCAGTCAATCTTTGAAGAAACCATCCGTAAGGACCAAATAGTTACGCCCACTTGTTTCGTGGAAACTAAAGGCGAATATTCCGGCCTCTTTAAGAAGTATCGCTTGGGCCGCGGATTCACTAACTATTTACTGGATGATAATGGTGTAATTATTGCCAAAAACATCTCTGCTGCAGAACTTTCCGCTTACTTGAATTAAGCTTGCTGATGCCCGGTGCATACAACAGCAACTTAAAGAACCTGTAAGACGAAAGTGAGGGTGTTCCCTAGAAACCGACATCTCTTTCCGGCAAAAAAGGGAACAGAACAAAAGAGGAAAATGAATACAACAAAAAGCCCCTCCCGCACTTGTACAACGCAAGAGTGGGAGGGGCTTCTTATTTTAATGGGCTTCCAGAGACAAACATCCTAAACCTCTGCTTTAGTACGCCAAACCTCAACTTGAGCAAGCTGAAGTAGAGGTTTAGAATGCTTATTTCGGCGCTTTCCTATATAGATAGAATGCGATGAAGGCATACATTATATTCGGTATCCATACAGCGATGACCGGAGGCATGTTGCCGTTCACCGCAAATGTGGAAGCAATGGTCTGAAATAGAATATAAGAGAAACTCAATGCCAAGCCGATACCCAAATGCAATCCCATTCCGCCTTTCGTTTTCTTGGAAGACAAAGACACTCCAATCAGTGTCAGGATAAAGGAGGCAAACGACATGGCAATGCGTTTGTGGTACTCAATCTCAAATTCCTTAATGTTGGCAAAGCCGCGTTGCCGCTGCCTGCTGATGTACTCGCTCAGTTGAGGGCTGGTCAACATCTCCTGCTGGTTCTTCATAATCAGGAAGTCGGCAGGCTCCATAAAAAGGGTAGTGTCTATGCGGTCACCCTTCGTGATACTCTCCTTCATGCCATCCATCTGGCGAATCATATAATCCTTGATTTTCCACTTATGCACGGCCGTCGTGTCGTAGGTAATGGAACGGGCCGTAAGGTGGGAGACCAGTTGCTTGTCATTGAACTTGTCCAAAGAAAAGCGATAACCGGTCTTGCTGTAGTCTTCAAAACGTTCGATATAGGCAATTACCCCCGAATCCACTTCCAGCTGGATGTTCCGTGCCGTATTCGCCTTACGGGGTTTGTAGTACTTGTCCTCAAAATTGATACGTGTCACACTGCCTTTGGGAATGACATAGGACCCGAGGCAGAATGTTACTACCGCAATGATTGCTGCAGACACCATGTAAGGACGCAACATACGCTTGAAGCTCATTCCCGTAGAGAACATGGCAATAATTTCCGAGTTCTCCGCCAGTTTGGAAGTAAAGAAGATTACGGCGATAAACACGAACAGCGGACTGAACAAGTTGGCAAAGTAGGGGATGAAGTTCAGATAATAATCAAAGACAATAGCATTCCACGGCGCTTCATGAGACATGAAGCGGTCCATCTTCTCGTTGAAGTCGAACACCACCGCAATGGAGATAATCAATGCGATGGCAAAGACATATGTACCCAGGAACTTCTTAATGATGTACCAGTCCAGCCGCTTCAGGAATTTACCTCTCGGCAGCTTTATATTCTTCCATATCCTCCAGTTCATTTTTCTCATAATCTTGTCGATACGCGTTTCACCATCATCGGTTTCCAGGTAGCAAAGTCGCCTGCAATGATATGCTTACGTGCCTCGCCTGCCAGCCACAGATAGAAAGCCAAGTTGTGGATAGATGCTATCTGCATGGCAAGCAGCTCTTGTGCATGGAACAGATGGCGCAAGTATGCCTTGCTGTACATGGTATCTACGTAGGAGGCACCGTCTGCTTCAATGGGAGAGAAATCCATTTCCCATTTTTTGTTGCGCATGTTCATGATGCCGTCCTTGGTAAACAACATGCCGTTGCGTCCGTTGCGGGTAGGCATCACACAGTCGAACATATCGACACCGCGTTCAATGCCCTCTAGAATGTTTACCGGGGTCCCGACTCCCATCAGATAGCGAGGCTTGTCTTTGGGAAGAATACCGTTCACCAGCTCAATCATCTCGTACATCTTGTCTACAGGCTCGCCCACAGCCAGACCGCCAATGGCATTACCGTCAGCACCTTTAGAGGCAACAAACTCTGCCGACTGCTCGCGGAGGTCGCGATAGACGCACCCCTGCACAATGGGAAATAAGGATTGCTGATAACCGTACTTAGGTTCTGTTTCGTTGAAACGCTTGATACAACGGTCCAGCCAGCGATGTGTCAATCCCAGTGATTTTTTGGCATATTCGTAGTCCGAATCCCCCGGAGGACATTCATCAAAGGCCATCATGATGTCTGCACCGATAGTCCGTTCTATATCCATCACCTTCTCCGGCGTAAAGATATGCTTGCTACCATCGATGTGTGAACGGAATTCCGCACCTTCTTCGCGCAACTTGCGGATACCGGACAACGAGAATACCTGGAAACCGCCGCTGTCTGTCAGCATAGGACGGTCAAAGCCGTTGAACTTATGCAGTCCACCGGCTTTCTCTATCACTTCCAGTCCCGGACGCAGATAAAGATGATAGGTATTACCCAATATTATCTGCGCCTTTATGTCCTCTTTCAGCTCGGGCAGATGCACGCCTTTCACTGTTCCCACTGTACCTACCGGCATAAAGATAGGTGTCTCAATCTGCCCGTGGTCAGTAGTAATCAGTCCGGCACGTGCATTGGTCTTGCTGTCTGTATATTGTAACTCGAATGTCATTCCTCTTTCTTTTCGGTCTTTTCTTTCTTTACGGACAAGTCGATGGCATCGGCTACTTTTTCATCAGTCAGCGCAATGGCAAACACTTCCTTAATATCTTTCACATAGTGGAAAGTCAGTCCTTTCAGATATATATCCTGTATCTCTTCTATATTCTTGCGGTTCTCGTCACTCAAGATAATCTCCTTGATACCGGCACGCTTGGCAGCCAGTATCTTCTCCTTGATGCCTCCTACCGGAAGTACCTTACCGCGAAGTGTTATCTCTCCCGTCATGGCAAGATTGGCCTTCACCTTTTTCTGGGTGAGGGCAGAAGCGAGGGAGGTAGCCATCGTGATACCGGCAGACGGACCGTCTTTCGGAATGGCGCCTTCGGGCACATGGACATGGATGTTCCAGTTGTCAAAAATCTCTTCGTCAAGATTCAGCAGGGAGGCATGCGCCTTGATGTATTCCAATGCCAGCATGGCCGACTCTTTCATTACATCACCCAAATTGCCGGTCAATGTCAAACGTCCACCCTTGCCACGGCTCAGGCTGGTTTCCACGAAAAGTATTTCACCACCTACGGCAGTCCACGCCAGACCGGTCACCACCCCTGCATACTCATTACCCTGATACTTGTCCCGGGTATATTCGGGTGCACCCAGGAATTCATACAAGTCTCCCGGTTTTATTTCGGTCTTCGCAAAATAACCGTCCGTAGCATATTGGCGTGCAGATTTACGGAGTATCTTTCCGATTTTCTTTTCCAGTTCGCGCACGCCGCTCTCACGGGTATAATTCTCTATAATGGCTTCCAGTGTGTTCTTCGGAATCTTGATATCATTCTTTTTCATACCGTTTGCCTCCAATTCCTTCGGAACCAGATGGCGGCGGGCAATCTCAATCTTTTCTTCCGTGATATAGCCGCTTACCTCAATCAGCTCCATACGGTCCAGCAACGGTCCGGGGATGGTATTCAGATTATTGGCAGTAGCGATGAACATCACTTTGGACAAATCATAGTCCACATCCAGAAAGTTATCATGGAATGTAGTATTCTGTTCCGGGTCGAGCACTTCGAGGAGGGCAGAGGAGGGGTCTCCCTGGCGGTCGGCACTCACCTTGTCTATTTCATCCAGAATAAATACCGGATTGGAGGAGCCTGCCTTTATCAGATTCTTGATAATCCGTCCCGGCATGGCACCGATATAGGTTTTACGATGACCGCGAATCTCAGCTTCATCATGCACGCCTCCCAGCGACATACGGATATACTTACGCTTCAAGGCGGCAGCAATGGAACGCCCCAAAGAGGTTTTTCCCACACCCGGAGGGCCATACAGACAGATGATGGGGGACTTCATATCGCCCTTCAGCTTTAATACAGCAAGATGTTCCAGAATGCGTTCCTTCACCTTCTCCAAACCATAATGGTCTTTGTTCAGTGTCTTTTCTGCATTGACAAGGCTCAGATTATCCGTCGTATAAATGCCCCACGGTAAACTAAGCATCGTCTGCAGATAGTTCAGCTGCACGCTATAGTCGGGAGACTGGGGATGGGTACGTTCCAACTTATCCACCTCTTTCAGGAACGTAGCCTTCACCTCATCATTCCATTTGATGGTCTCCGCCTTCTTACGCATCTCCTCTATTTCCTGCTCTTGACCGCCGCCACCCAGCTCATCCTGAATGGTTTTAATCTGCTGCTGCAGGAAATACTCACGCTGCTGCTGGTCTATATCCTCACGTGCACGCATCTGGATAGACTCTTTGATTTCGGCAAGCTGCACTTCACGATTCAGAATCTCAAGCAGGCGGTAGGTACGCGCCCGCAAAGAGTCGATACGGAGCAGTTCTATCTTTTCGTCTTTCTTGAGTGGCAGGTTCGTACAGATAAAGTCTACCAAAAACATTGGATTGGTAATGTTCTTGATGGCAAATGCCGAATCCTGCGGAAACATATCGGATGACTTGATGTAGCGTACTGTCAAGTCTTTACACGCCTCTACCAATGCATGGAATTCCTTGTCATTCTTCTCCGGAAGTTCTTCATTCAGCGTAGCTATCCGTCCCTTCAGATAAGGAGTCGTATCCGTAATCTCCTTCAGTTCCATACGTTTGGAGCCTTGCAGAATGACTGTAGTTGTCTGGTCTGGCATTTCAAGCACACGTACTATCTTGGCAACTGTACCGATGGTATGTAAATCCTCAAACAGAGGTGTCTCTGTTTCAGCCACCTTTTGGCATACAACAGCTATATAAGAATTTTTCTTTTCTGCTTCACGCACCAATTTGAGGGAAGATTTTCTTCCTACAGATACCGGCATAAACACCCCAGGGAACAATACCATATTTCGGAGAGGCAATATCGGTAAAACCTCTTCTACCTCAATGTCCATCAATTGTTCTTCATTCCCCTCAAAATCAGCAATTACAGAGAAAGCGTTTCCGCTTCTATCTTCGACATCACTCAGGTAATTTCTTTTCTTCATTTCTTTCTTTTTAGTTTATGTCATATTGGCAGGCCAATAAAGCGCCTGCAAAGTTAAGCTATTTCTTCATAAATAAACGTTCTTCACCCTTTAAAAAGACAAAAACAGTGCCAATTTTATGACAAATATGCAGGCTTTGATTATTTTTGAGCCCAATTAAAGAAGATAAACATGCCAAAATCATCTTTTAAGTTTAAACAATTTACCATATTTCATGATAAATGCGCCATGAAGGTCGGCACAGATGGTGTACTACTTGGGGCATGGGCCCCGGCAGACAAAGCAAAGCGTATACTGGACGTTGGAACCGGTACCGGATTAATAGCCTTACAGTTAGCGCAAAGGAATCCGCATGCCCGGATTACTGCAATCGAGATAGATGCGGCTGCAGCCGGACAAGCCACAGAAAATGTATCTCACTCTCCATGGGCCGATAGAGTAGAGATCATATGTCATGATTTCCGAGATTATCAGCCGGAAAACAGATTTGACCTCATCGTTTCCAATCCTCCCTATTTTATAGATGCGTTGAAATGTCCTGACGAACAAAGGTGCACAGCACGGCATGCGGGCAATTTGAATTACGATTTACTGTTTCATCGTTCGGCATCTTTGCTTGAAGAGCAAGGAGTCGTAAGCATCATTATTCCAGCGGAAGCTGAAAAAACGGTTGTGGATACAGCTTGGAACCATAAGTTGTTTCCATTGCATCGTGTGCAAGTCTTCACCAAGCCCGGAAAACCGTGCAGACGGGTATTGCTGAACTTTGGTTTTGAAGCAAAAGAGTGTAGAGAAGAGAAACTCTGTATTGAGGTGAATCACAATGAGTTTACCCCTGAATATGTAGCTTTAACGAAAGATTTCTATCTGAAAATGTAATTTTAATTGCATAAAACTTGCCTAAATGTTTGGTTGGTATCAGAATTGTTTTTACCTTTGCACTCGCTTTTCAGAAGTAAAGTATTCGGGGTGTAGCGCAGTCCGGTTAGCGCACCTGCTTTGGGAGCAGGGGGTCGTGGGTTCGAATCCCGCTACCCCGACAGAAATTAATAAGCTACTGATTTTTCAGTAGCTTATTTTTGTATATACCCTCTTTCCCACTTATCCAAATAGCAGCGTAAAGCAACTCCCTTTTCCCACAGTAGACTGCACCGTGATATTCCCTCCATGCCGGTTCATCACTTGTTTACATAAACTGAGCCCGATGCCCGAACCGGAAGGCTTGGTGGTGAAGAACGGTACAAAAATCTTATCTTGCACTTCCGGCAGAATGCCTTCACCATTGTCACTGACAGTGATTAGGCATTGCCACGAGAGGGCGGGTAGCATCTTCACTTCTATCCGGGGATGCTCTTTCCTGCTACATGCCTCTTTGGCATTTTTAATCAGATTAATCAGTACTTGTTCTATCTGTGTCCGGTCTATCTGGAGTATGCGGTCGGTCTCCGGAAGCTCTATCCGGATATACTCTTCCGAAAACAGCTTCTGCAAATCCTGCAACAGCTCGCGGACGGCAACCGGACGACGGACGGGGGCGGGAAGTCTTGTCAGCTTCCGGTAATTCTCCACAAACTCCAACAACCCCTTACTACGGCGGTGGATAGTCTGCATTCCCTGCCGCATGACGGGATAGTTCTTTTCCGACATTTCCCGCTCGCTCAAGGTTTCGGAGAGGGAGATGATGGGAGTGATTGAATTCATTATTTCGTGCGTCAGCACACGTATCAGCTTTTGCCACGCTTCCATCTCATTGCGTTCCAGCACGCGGGTACGGAAATTCCTCATCGCTTCGGAAAGCTCGTCCACCATATCCTCCATAGACCGGTTCTTGTAGGGAGAACGGAATGACAGCATCATGTCGTCATAGCGCAGGCTCTCTGCCAGATGGCGCATCATGCGCACCTGCATCATCTGCAGGCGGTACAGATGAACGGCAATCGCCAGCAATATCAAAAAAGCCATCAGTGCACTGAACCACAGTCCGGCATCCACCAGCAGATAAACGCCGACCGAAAGGAAGGCTATGCCGATGATGTGCAGTGCCACAATCAATGAATATCGTTTCATAAGCCCAGTTTTTCAAGTTTCCGGTACAAGGCGAAGCGAGTAATGCCCAAGTATTCGGCGGCACGGGTCACATTTCCTTCACTGAGCCGCATGGCACGTTCCACAGCCTGCCGTTCCAATTGCTCCAAGTTGAGGACTTCTTCTTCCTTCTTCTGACGGGAAACAGAAGCTTGGAACATAAAGTTCTCCGGACGAAGCAGAGAACCGTCTCCCAATATGACAGCACGTTCCACTGTATGCTGCAACTCACGTACATTACCCGGCCAGGCATATTTCAACAACTTGTTTTTCGCCTCCCGGGTCAGCCCGCGCATCTCTTTCTGATATTTGCGGGCATACCGTTGCAGGAAATACTCTGCCAGCAGGAGGATGTCGTTTCCGCGTTCCCGCAGAGGTGGAATATGCAACTCGATGGTGTTGATGCGATACAGCAGGTCTTGGCGGAAGTCTCCTTCGTCCACCAGCCGACGGATGTCTGCATTGGTGGCGCAGATGAGCCGCACATCAATGGGCGTAGCCTGCGTACTTCCCAAACGACTGATACAACGCTTTTCGATGGCAGTCAGCAATTTGGTCTGCATGGGCAGGGAAAGGTTACCTATCTCGTCCAGAAAAAGCGTACCGCCGGTTGCCACTTCCATACGTCCAGCTTTCGCTTTCCGTGCATCGGTGAAGGCGCCTTTCTCGTAGCCGAACAACTCGCTTTCGAACAACTGTTCGGGAATACTGCCGAGGTCTATCGTGACAAACGGCTTTCCATAGCGGGGAGAATTGCGGTACAGCAGGCGGGCAATCACATCCTTTCCGGTTCCATTCTCACCCAATATAAGTATGTTGGCATCCGTATCGCGCAACTTCTCCACTGTAGAGAAGACTTGCTGCATGACAAGAGAATCACCGATAATAACCTCTTCGGAGCCTCCCGCTGTGGCATTGCTCAGAACTTCCACCTGCTCCTTCAGCAGATTTATCTCGGTCCGCGAACGACGCAGCTTCATGCCCGAAGAAAGGGTCGCCAACAATTTTTCCTTCTCCCACGGCTTGGGAATGAAATCCGTAGCCCCCGCTTTGATGGCACGCACTGCCTTGTCCGTATCCGCGTAGGCAGTCATGAAGATGACCACTGCTTGCGGGTCGATACTCAGAATCTGCTTCAAGCTGTCGAAACCTTCCTGACCACTGATGGCATCACGGCTGAAATTCATATCCAGCAGAATAATGTCCGGACGGAAAGTGGTCATAAAATGCTCGATGCGGTCGGGAGTCACTGCCACCTTTATCTTCTCGGCGTAGGGTTCGAGAAGAAGGTTCAGTGCAAAAAGCACATCCTCGTTATCATCTACAATCAATATTTTACCAAACTGCTCCATATCTGTTTTCTTTTCGTGCAGGCAAGGCCTACACAATCCCACATCTCTTGTACGGGCAAAGATAAGTATAATATCCATGTGTTGTGCGTGCATTATCGCACTATTTTTGTGCGCAACTGCACACGTTTGGAAAGCTTCGAACCACAACAAACACTTATAATACAACAACTTATACTTATGGCATAGAATTTGAACTTTATAGAGTAAAGAAAACAACTATGCACCGGAATATATTTTTATTGCTTATTACATTCAGTCTGACGTCGAGTGCCGTTGCTCAAGAGCACACGCTGGAGCTGACTTTGGAAGAAACCATCGAGCAGGCCCGCCAGCAGTCGCCCGACGCCCAAAATGCCCGCCATAGCTTCCGTTCCGCTTATTGGAACTACAAATACTACTGTGCCAACTACCTGCCGACGCTCAAGCTTACTTCCAATCCCTATCTGGACCGTGCTATCAACAAGGTGACCCAAAGCGATGGCAACGTCAAGTTCATAGAGCAGAACCTGCTGAGCACTGACCTGACACTGAGCCTGACACAAAACGTGCCGTGGACCGGAGGAACCTTTTTCATTGAAACGGCTGCGCAGCGCCTCGACCTTTTCAGCAGTGACACCTATTCCTGGCAGACTTCACCCGTCAACATCGGATACAGCCAGTCCTTGTTTGGCTACAACAGCCTGAAGTGGGACCGGCGCATCGAACCTATCCGTTATCGCGAAGCCAAGAAAACCTACGTAGAAACCCTTGAACTTGTTGCCGCCAATGCCACAGAGAAGTTCTTCAACCTGGCCAAAGCACAAAGCAACTACGAAATAGCCAACGCCAACTACGCCAATGCCGACACCTTGTATATATATGCGCAAGGACGATATAACATCGGCACCATCAGCGAAAACGAAATGTTGCAGCTCGAACTCAACAAACTGACCGAAGAAACCAACTGCATGAATGCCCGCATCGAAGTGGAAAACTGCATGCAGGAACTCCGTTCCTACCTCGGCATCCAAGAAGACCTCCTTATAAAGGTGAGAATAGACAACCGCGTGCCCGACCTGCACATCGACCTGGATGCCGCGCTGATGCTTGCCAACGAAAACAGTCCGGAGATACAGAACATGCTACGCCGCAAGGTGGAAAGCGAGAGTGCCGTGTCGCGCGCCAAGGCCAATGCCGGACTGAAGGCAGACATCTACCTGCGCTTCGGCTTGACACAAACTGCCGACAAGCTGAAAGATGCCTACCGGAATCCACTGGACCAGCAGTACGTCAGCTTGGGCATTACCCTCCCAATCCTGGACTGGGGGCGCGGAAGGGGACAAGTACGCGTGGCCCGTTCCAACCGAGACCTTGTCTACACGCAGGTAGAGCAAGACAAGACGGATTTCGACTTGAACGTACGGAAACTCGTAAAGCAATTCAACCTGCAGGCGCAACGGGTAAACATAGCCGCCCGCACGGACCATACAGCCCAACGACGCGCCGAAGTAGCCCGAAAACTCTATCTGCTCGGCAAGTCCTCGGTACTCGACCTCAATGTATCCATCACGGAAAAAGATACGGCCCGGAGAAGCTATATAACGGCTTTGTACAACTATTGGAGTTTGTACTATGCACTGAGAAGCATCACGCTATATGACTTTGAAAAAGAGAGGCCACTGGCAGAAGACTTGGAAAGGGTTACTAATGAAGAATCTATACAGTAATAGAATCGTGGAATAGTTTTAGTAAAAGCTGGCCGGAGATTTACTAAAACTCCGGTGACGATTTACTAAATCTCCGGTAAAGTTTTAGTAAAACTCGGAACCCTTATTCAGAAGTACTTCTGAAGGGGGTATCTGAAAAGTAAAAAAAGAGTATATAAAATATTGCATTATGGATATAAAACTTGAAAAGAAACCCTGGTACATCCGTTACCGCTACTATCTGGCGGGAGGCGTTGCCTTCCTTGCCTTCCTGATTTATGTAGTCACCCTTTCGCTGGGTCCCAGCAAACTGCGTATCGAGCAAGACAACATACAGATAGCCGAAGTCAAGAACGGCAAATTTATGGAATATGTAGATGTGGAGGGAGTGATTCAGCCCATCCTTACCATCAAGGTCAATGCACGTGAAGCCGGAAGCGTGGAACGCATCATAGGAGAGGAGGGGAGCCTGCTCCGGCAAGGAGATACCATCCTCGTCATGGAAAACCCCGACCTGCTGCGCAGTATCGAAGACCAGCGCGACGACTGGGAAAAGCAGCTTATCACCTACCGCGAAAAAGAAATTGAAATGGAGCAGAAAAGCCTGAACCTGCAACAACAAGCCCTGCAGACCGATTATGACCTCAACCGCCTGCGCAAGAGTTTTGCCCTTGACAAGGAGGAGTACCGCATGGGCATCAAGAGCAAGGCGCAGCTCGAAGTTTCCGAGGACGAATACAACTATAAAGTGAAAAATGCCCATCTTCAAAGGGAAAGCCTCCGTCATGACTCTGCCGTCACCGTCATCCGCAAAGACCTCATCAGGAACGACCGCGAACGGGAACGGAAGAAGTATGAACGCGCCTGCGAACGGCTCGGCAACCTGGTGGTGAAAGCTCCCGTCGCCGGCCAGCTCAGTTTTGTCAAGGTGACTCCGGGACAGCAGGTCGCTTCCGGTGAAAGCATTGCGGAAATCAAGGTGCTGGACCAATATAAAGTGCATACTTCCCTGAGCGAATACTACATCGACCGCATTATCACCGGATTGCCTGCCACCATCAATTATCAGGGAAGAAAATACCCGTTGCGCATCACGAAAGTGGTTCCCGAAGTCAAAGACCGCACGTTCGACGTAGACCTCGTCTTCACCGGTGACATGCCCGACAACGTACGTGTAGGCAAAAGCTTCCGGGTACAGATAGAACTCGGCCAGCCGGAGGAGGCGCTCGTCATTCCGCGCGGCAACTTCTACCAGAGTACCGGAGGACAATGGATTTACAAACTGAACGCCGCAAAGACAAAAGCCGTGCGCGTGCCGCTTGGCATCGGTCGCCAAAATCCGCAACAATACGAGATTACGGAAGGTTTGCAGCCCGGAGATTGGGTAATTACAACGGGATATGATACCTTTGGCGAGGCGGAAGAATTGATAATGAAATAAAACTACGCACTATGAGACAAATAATCTTAGCCATCAATGCATTGCTGAAATTCAAAGCATACACCCTTATCAATGTATTGGGACTGGCGTGCAGTTTGGCTTGCGTACTCACCGTAGCCCGATATATCCACCAAGAAAATACAGTGAACCAATGCTTTCCCGAATATAAACGCATTTGCCTGATAAAAACCTCTACCAGCAGTGGTGAGAACTTCTTGGGAGGCTACCGGTCGGGATTGGAAAAGGATCCTGACGTAGAACAATTTACGGTGATTTATCAAATATCGGATATGCCCGTTCTGTTCGGTGAACAAGAAATTGCAGCGAACACTTTTTCTGTAGACAGCACCTTCTTCAAAATCTTTCCATATAGGGTGATTGCCGGAAGCGGAAGAATAGTCCGCCCGAGGGATGTTGTCATCACCCGTTCTTTTTGGAAGAAGAAGCTGGGAGGGAAGAATGCCATAGGCGCTACTTTCAAAAACACAAAAGGGAATAAATTCACTATTATAGGAGTGGTGGACGACCCCGATACCAAGACATCATGGATGCCGGATATATTTATGTCGGATGAACTGGACGAATTCCTTTTTTTCGACCCTATATACGCCATGCTGATGGCACCGGATACAGACATTGCACTGCTGAATAAAAAGTATTCAAAAGAACACCCCCGCAGCAAATGGAGCACTTATGAGACAGTACGCTATCAGTATTTGCCTTTGAAAGATTTATATTACGATAAAGACCACGGAAAAGAAAACAAGAACTATCAATATGGCAACCAAAGCTATGTCCGGGTATTGATGGTAGTAGCCTTCCTGGTAGGTATCATAGGGCTGCTGAACTTCATCAACATCTACACTGTCATCATGTCCAAGCGGTCAAGAGAGTTTGGGGTGAAAAAAGTGTTCGGTGCAGGCAGGACAGACATTTTCCTGCAAATATATGCCGAGAACATCTTATTGACGGGACTGGCATTACTCCTTTGCTGGGCTTTAATAGAAATAACCAGGTTTTTCTTTTTCCATGAACTTTATATACCTACCACAACAGACTCCGGCTTTGACCGGAAGGTCTCTGCCATCGTACTTTTAGGATTGCCATTGCTGACTACTGTTTATCCGTTCTTGAAATACACATGTAGCAGACCCGTCAACTCCATACGCGAGCTGGCATCTTCACGCTTTTCCACACGGTCACGCATGATATTACTGTGTTTTCAATATGTCGTAACCATCTTTATAATAACCGTTTCTCTATTCTTTGTACGGCAGTTGGAGTATATGCTCTGCGCCGACCTCGGTTTCCGCTCGCACGATGTGATAACTTGCCGGATGTATGTCGATAAATTGGGCTTATATAAAACAACTAAAGAGGAGGGATTGGATGAAGGAAAAAGACAATATATAAGTAATGCTTTGGTCAATAAACGAATGAGTGAAAGCACTCTGTTTGAGCATTGGAGCAGAGGAAACGACTTGCTGTTCACCGACTTCCGTTTTGACAGTTTTGCGCTCAACAGAGCCGAAAACGGTTTCCATCCGGCATTATCTGCACATTTAACGACCCACTCCATGGCAATATACGATTTTCAACTTGTAGAGGGGCGCCTATGGAACGACTCCATAGATGAAGCGTTCACCAAAAACAGTTTCAAGGTAATTATCAACGAAACCGCTAAAAGAGTCTATGGAATAAAAGACATCACCAAAGACAAGCTGCAACCTGAAGAACCACACTACGCCTCAAGCAGCTTACCGGATTTCTACAATCCACCTTGCGAGATAGTAGGGGTCATAAAGGATTTCAATGTTCGGCACCTTTCACAATCCATCCAACCGATTGTCATCTATTATCACGATGCAAGCATAGGCGGAATTTATACTGTTACAGCCTCGTATAAGCACGAGAATAAAGCCAAAGTCATTGATTTCCTGCGCCGCTTATACGAAGAATCTACGGGAAGAACCGACTTTGAATATACGCTGATAGAAGATGAACTCCAAAAGATGTATCGTGAAGACCGTCAAGTGGTGAACATTTATACGCTCTTTGCCGGAATAGCCATTTTCATCTCTTCATTGGGATTATTGTCAATATCCTTGTTCGATATTCGGCAACGTTACCGTGAGATAGGTTTACGCAAAGTGAACGGTGCGCAAGCAAAGGATATTTACCCCTTACTCATTAAAAAGTATCTCTCGGTCATGGGAGTCGCCACTTTGCTATCCATACCCTTGTCATGGATTGCCATTACCCTCTATTTGCAGGATTTTGCCCACAAAGCCCCTTTGACATTCGACTTGTTTGCCGTAGCAGTAGCCATAACAACTGCCATCTCCTTGTTGACTATTATTAGGCAAATCAGCAAGGCTGCCAACATCAATCCGGCAAGCATTATGAAAAACGAATAAAAGACACGAATATGAAACTCATACTATTATATATCCGAACATTAAGTAGGTTTAAAGTATATACGGTAATCAATATTATCGGACTGGCACTGAGCTTGGCTTGTGTCATTATTATATTCCGCTACGTGAAGCAGGAAAATGATGTAGATTGTTATAGTCCCAACAAAGACCGGATAGGCATCATGGTGCAGGAATACAAAGATGACAACAATAAAACGGCAGTTATCGGAGGTCCCCTCGAAGATGCAGACATAGAAGCGATGTCCACTTTCGTATGGTTCAATAAAGACTATATCATAAAGGAAGAAAAACATATTGATGTAGAAACGATTGTAGCAGACAGCTTGTTTCTAATAGTGACTGATTTTCCCATGAAATATGGAAAAGCCGAATCATGGGCGGCGTCTCCACAAACCGCCTTTATCACAGAAGAGCTGAGTGAGAAACTATTCGGGAACATAAATCCTATCGGCAAAACCATTGAATACTCTACCGGTGACCCTCTTACGGTGACCGGAGTTATCGGCAAAGACAGAGGGAAACGCTCGCTTCATTTCGACTTGCTTGTTCCTGAAACATTGCAGAAGGATTGGGAGTTCCGTTTCCCGATGAAAATGGCATTAATTCATAAAGGGGCTTCCTTTACGAAGATAAATGCACGGCATGCAGCGTTCCGGCAATCTCCACGTGCTGCGGATGTTGAATTCAGGTATCAACTGCTTCCCATGCGTGAAGTGTATTTTCATCCAGCCATTGATGTTTGGCAGGACATGCTGCAAAGGGGGAATTTACCACAGCTACATCTATTGGCACTTGTTGCTGTACTAATTTTAATTGTAGGCATCTTCAATTTTATGAGTCTTTATACGGTTGTATTATTGAAACGAAGCAAAGAATTCGGACTAAAGAAGGTTTTTGGAAACAATTCAGCACAGCTATTCTCCCAACTATATATCGAGAATTTATGTCTGACACTTGTATCATTATTTATAGCCTGGTTCCTTGTCGAGATTTCCGTCTTTCCCTTAAATAAATATTTTGATGTCATTCAACAACCTAATGGTATATTTGACATAGGAATAACCATAGCTATCCTGATTTTACAGCCATTGACAGCTTCAATCTATCCGTTTTTTAAATTCAAATACAACACGCCTATCCATTCATTACGGAAAATAGGCAGTGGTGAAAAATCGTCTGTTGTAAGAAACCTCTATCTGAGTATTCAGTATATCGTGGCATTCATTCTAATAGTTGTTTCCATGTTCTTCGCCAAACAACTGTATGAAATGACTCATATAGATTTAGGCTATGACACAGACTCTATCGTTAAAGTCCATTTTGAACGCTATGAACGCAAACAGCCTACCACTGAAGCAGAATATCTGAAACAGACCTCCTTGCGCAAAGCCTCCAAAGAAAATATATCCACTGCAATGAATGCCTCTCCTTTATTCACGGCATGGAATTACTCTTTATCCCCTTATGAATATTTCACAGAATCTCCGGTACTTTTCCGTAAGCTCGGAGAAGCCAATTTCAAACAATTGTATTGCATTCCCATAACAGAAGAAGAAATAAGATTTCATGGCTTCCGTTTATCCCAGGGACGTTTATGGGATGCCGACATCGACCATGAAGGTGAAGCAAAACTGATTCTCAATCAAAAAGCCATGCAACTCTTCGGACTCGAAAGCGCAATCAATGCCCGGCTGGAACCCCAACAACCTTTATGGCCGCGTAGGGATTTGAGCCCTTATCAGATTATAGGTATCGTCGAAGATTTTTATTGCGGACATTTATCCCAACCGGTTCTTCCTATAGCTTTTATATACGGTGAAACATATCTTTCACAAATTCCTTTGCAAGCTAAAATTGCTCCAGGACATCAAAAAGATGCCGTTGCCTTCCTGGAAAACCTACACAACGACAATGCTGATGGAGCCTTCAATTATACTTTTGCAAAACAGGAAGTTGAGAATCTCTATAAGTCAGACAAGCAAATAACTATTACCTATTCCTTTTTCGCCTTTATGGCCATTCTAATATCCTCAATAGCTTTGTTTGGATTGTCCTTATTTGACATACAACAAAGATACCGGGAAATAGCTATACGAAAAGTACATGGCGCTACACATAAGGAAATTTTATTGTTATTACTCAAAAAATACATTATCATATTAGCAATGTCATTTTTGATTGCCATTTCTATATCTTATTGGGGAATAACCATTTATCTGAAAGATTTTGCCTACAAAGCCAACATCAGCAGTTGGTTGTTTATTATTGCAGCAATCATCATATCATTAATTTCCATATTAACATTGGTTTATCAAGTAAAAAAGGCTGCACGACAGAATCCGGCGGAAGTAATCAAAAGCGAATAATACAATAATGATACTATTATGATAAGACATTATATTAAAACAGCATTCAGAAACCTATTAAAGTACAAGGCACAGAATATCATCTCTATCATCGGACTGTCGGTAGGTATACTTTGTTTTAGTATCTGCCTATATTGCAGCCGCTATATAAATTCTACCGACAAGTGCTTTACCCACTGGGAACGCATTGCAGACATAAACCTATACACTCCAGCAGAAGAACCTTATTCCGGAACTCCCGCTACGTTGTTTGAGAGTCTGCGCCAATTGCAATTCCAAGAAGTAGAAGCATTTACTTTTGTTGCCTATCCCCGCCCACGTAGCTACAATGTGGAAACTATCGACAAGGAAGAACTGCCTTACGAAGATTTATATGCTATGGAAGTAGATACAGCCTACCATAGCGTGTTCACCCCGGAAGTATTACAAGGTTCATGGGCTGTAGCATCGCAAACTCCCAATGCCGTGATACTGACACGCTCTCTGGCACACAAAATATTTGGTCTCGGAGAGAATCCGATAGGAAAGCGAATGACCTTAGCACAACGGCTTTTCTCTTCACCTGATACCACACCACGAACAGGAGGTACCATCTATACCATACAAGCGATAATAGAAGATATTCCATTGAATACCAGCCTTAGCTTTCTCCAAAAGATTGATATGTTAATCTTGAACGACAGCGAAGGACTTATACAATTCGATGGACGAGACAGTATGACCGGTGGACTTACTTTTGCTCTTCTTCGTCCGGGCAAAACATCCGCGCAACTTGAAGCAAGTTTCCGTGCAATGGACTTGAAGCACACAATATTCAATGAGAAAAATACCGTATCAGCCTCGAATTTCGGAAAACTTTTTCGGGAGAAATCCGTTGCCCCTTACTTTGCCGGAATCACATTCATTGTCGGCCTTTTGATTCTACTGACTGGTCTACTCAACTTTTTTCATTTTTTGACGGGGAGTTATCTGAACCGTTCGCACGAGTTCGGCATTCGTAAAGTGAATGGAAGTAATGGCAACAAACTATTTTGGTTACTTTTTACCCAAGCCATTATCATTTCGTTCATAGCCTTCTTATTGACTTTCTGTCTGATAGAAATATTTACCCCTTACCTTTCATTCTCTTTATTTGATTTCACATTAGTCATTGAACGGGACCTATTATTGATACAGACAATAGAATATATGGCAGGCGTTATTTTACTATGCTTATTACTCTGCTTGTTTACCGTATGGAGGATGAAGCATGCCTCCATCCAGTCAAGTATTTACAAGAACAAATCCAAACGCCACAAACAGAAGATACGAAATTGTCTTTTGGGTATCCAATTTTTCATCTGTTGGTTATTCATAGTCTTTACAGTCGCTTTATATTTGCAGGCTAACAAGACCGGTTCCACACTGTTCAACACACTGACAGAAAAAGAAAAGTCCGAAATCATCAGTATTCCTATGGATTACCGTTTTATGAAAAATGACGAAAAGCTTGCTCTCATAGAGCGCATCAGTCAACATCCGGATATAAAAGATAAAATGCTGACAGATATTAATTATCTGAAAGGTATTTCGGGAACAAGCATGCAGACAGAAAAAGATAACCGGGAAAGTAGCCTTGAAGTCAATATAATGAATGTTCCTAATAACTTTTTCGAGTTTATGAATATCCCCATTCTCTCCGGGCATGTCCTGAAGACAAATAGTGACATGGTAGCAGACCGTAAATTGGTAGAACGTATAAAGAAGGATTTACTGGGAACCACCTTGTACAATTATCAAGATAGCTACACGGTATGCGGCATTTGTTCCGATTTTGTAGCCGACACTTACAATCAGAGCCAGGGCTTCGTCTTTCTGCCTTGTGATTTCAAATATTATGTAGGTCATTGCTATTTGAAGTGTGTACCCGGAAAAGCAGAAGAAGTAGAGGCTTTCGTTAAGAAAATGCTGGAAGAGAATCTTCCACCGAGTATACAATTACACATTTCGACCTTGCAGGAAGACATTCACCAAGCGCAAGCCATCGAGAACAACATGAAAGGGATAATCTTATTCTTCTCATTTGTCAGCCTTATAATCACTTTATTAGGCGTCTATTCGGCAATCACACTGGATACGGAACGCAGACAAAAGGAAGTGGCAATCCGTAAAGTAAATGGTGCAGGATTGAAACAGATTATCATATTGTTTGCCCGTACGTATATTTATCAGCTTGTACTCTCGGCAACAATGGCATTTCCTTTATGTTATGCCATACTGCAGTTATGGAAAAACATGTATATCGTATTCTTTAATGATGGCCCGCTATTTTGGATTTCAATCTTCATAATCGTAGCTGTCATTACTACTCTGACTATTATTTTCCGTATTCTGAAAATAGCAAGGACAAATCCGGCAGAAGTCATTAAAAACGAATAAGAAAATATATTTACCTAAAGATTATGACCATACTTACAATCCTAAAAATAATTACCCGCAGTTGGTGGAGAAACAAAGTTTTCTTCTTCATTTCTATAGTCAGTCTGGCTATAGGGCTAGCATGTACAAACTTGCTGTTCACCTATTATGTACATGATTACAATATAGAGAGTGGCAATCGGGACAAGAACCGTATTTTCTGTCTGCGTCAGGATAATCCGATGCAGGACGGAAGCAAGGTGGCCTATGCTGATGCCAATATTCCCCCTATGCTGAAAGAAAAATATGCAGAAGTGGAAGACTACCTGCGTATCAATTCTCTGGTTCCACAATATTGTAAATATGGAGGGGAGATTTACCACGATATAACCTTTATATCTGCCGATACTACTTTGCAACATTTCTTCCACTATCATCCCATTGCCGGTAGTTTAAAGCAAGTATTGGAACAACCGGGCAAAGTAGCACTCAGTGAAGCTTTTGCACATAAACTGTTTGGAGATAAAAATCCATTAGGAGAATTGCTGGAAATAAAAACCATGACTGATACCCAAAGTTATGAAGTGGCAGCCATATTAAAGTCACGGTCACAATCATTGCTCCAATTCGACATGATTACCGGGAATAACAAAGACTTTTGGGGTGGAATGACGTTTCTGAAACTAATTCCAAATACCGATGCCCAACAGTTTACCGAAAAAATCAACCACGACAAAATTCCCACTTTGATTCCGGAAAAGACACAATATTACGTCGACCCTCTGTCCGACATCTACTTTACTACACCGGACTACGATACACAACAACCTCTGCCGTATATCAATCAAAGTAATGTGCAATTATTGTATATCAGCCTTGCTGCCGCCTTGTTGGTACTTATCATAGCCTGCTGCAACTATACCAACATGAGCCTGAGCCGTGTATTGCAACAGCTCAAAATGATACATGTGGAGAAACTGATGGGAAGCAGCTTGAAGGATATCCGCATCCAACTGTTTGGTGATGCATTCCTCACTGTGCTGCTGGCATTCGGATTATCTTTACTCATCATCAACGACTGTCTGTCTTTTTTCAATGGATTATTTGCATCCCATTTAAACGTACATTTCTTTTTCAGCCTACAGATGCTACCCTTGTTAGTGCTCTTTGTACTAGTTATGTCCATTGTCCCTGCTTGGTATATCAGCCATAGACTTTCACAACTCTCATTCAGCGAATACAAGACACTTTACGGAGGTAAAAAGAAACAACGTTTCATAGCTTTGCTGGTCATTCTTCAGTTTTCCATTTCTATAGGGCTGATATTCGCTACTCTCGTTGCCAATGAACAAATCAATCTCATCAAGGAACGGGCCTACTGTTACGAAAATCGGATTGAAATAGGAGATTTCAATGCCGCACCGGCTACAATACTTAAAGAAGAGCTGGAGAAACATGTACAAGGAATAGAGTCCATCGCCCTGTCACAAGGCTCCATATTGAATTCATGGATACGTGAGCTATCCATCAAACAAGCCGACGGTACGGAAAAAAGTTCCTACCTATTAATGCTGTATAGTGATGCCAATCTGGTAAAAACGATGGGGTTCAAACTCTTGTCCGGCAACGCTCCCGAACAACTGCAAAAACAATATGCCTATCCTGCACTGGTCAACGAAAGCTATGTCAGAATGCTGATTCCAGCAGGAATAAATGCCATTGGAAAACCTTTGAAAGAATTTGACCAGTCTGCCGATTCTTTATACATCATCGGCGGTGTATTAGAGGACTTCCCGTTCAGTTCATTGGAAAATGAAATTACCCCGGTCATACTTTACCTTCCACCTACAGAGAGAATGTCGGGTGCCAACTATCTGCAGATTAAGCTGATTGAAAGCAATAAACAAGAAACACTACATCAAATAGCCCAAATATGGGAAAAGATGAATGAAGGGGAGATATTTCAATACACAGACATGCACCAAGACTTTATGAAACGCAATGGTAAAGTCTTGTCTCTCTCCAAACTCCTTATCGCCTATTCTCTGATTGGCTTGATATTGACCTGCTTCGGCTTATTCGGCATTTCATGGTATGCCACTCGCCAGCGTATCCGCGAAATCAGCATTCGCAAGATTCATGGAGCAACATCCCGACAAATCGTGCTGTTGCTGAATAAACCATTCTGCCTGCAAATTCTGCTTGCATATATTCTAGCTGTCCCCATTGTCTATTGGCTCATGCACCATTGGCATGAACAGTTTGCCTATAAAGCCCCCTTCACCGTTATGGACTTTCTATTGCCACTATGTATTGTCTGGATAATATCTGCCGTCACAGTGTGTCTGCAAAGTTATTTGCTGAACAAAACAAATCCGATTGACTGCATCAAATCCGAGTAAGAAATAATATATTTATAACCCATAAAAACAAAGCATTATGATTAAGACAGTAAACTTACAGAAGATTTTCAAGACCGAGGAAGTACAGACTCTGGCTTTGAACGACGTAAACATTGAAGTGAAAGAAGGGGAGTTTGTTGCTATCATGGGACCTTCAGGCTGCGGAAAATCCACTTTACTGAATATCCTCGGTCTGTTGGACAATCCTACATCCGGAGAATATTACTTGAATGGGACGGAAGTATCTAAATATACAGAAGCCCAACGTACCAACTTGCGTAAAGGAGTCATCGGCTTTGTATTCCAAAGTTTCAACCTGATTGATGAGCTGAATGTATACGAAAACATCGAACTGCCGTTACTCTACATGGGCATTCCTGCCACCGAACGCAAGCGCCGGGTGGAAACCGCTATGGAGCGTATGGCAATCATGCACCGCAGCAAGCACTTCCCGCAACAATTGTCCGGCGGACAACAGCAACGCGTGGCAATCGCCCGTGCAGTCGTATCAAACCCTAAACTGATACTTGCCGATGAGCCTACCGGTAACCTCGATTCAAAGAACGGAAAAGAGGTAATGGAACTACTGAATGAACTGAATAAGGAAGGTACTACGATTGTCATGGTGACACACTCACAACATGATGCCGGATTTGCCGGACGCATCATCAATCTGTTTGACGGGCAGGTGGTGACGGAAGCTAACTTATAATTCCCGCTTCTCCCGATTTATATGCAGGTTGCAATGTTTTTTCCATTGTAATCTGCATGTTTTTTGGAAATAGCTTTCCTTTTTTTTGTTTCTGTCGTCCGAAATGCCTAATATTGCTACCAATAAACTTTTTACTTCCACATTTTAAATAACAGAAAATGAAAACATACACACCGTCCCCTTTGAACGCAGAAAATATCACTTTACCGGATAATTTGACGGAACTCACAGAAGCCATGGCACGCAATGTACATGAAGTATGGGCTTTGGGAAGAGTGAAAGAAGGATGGAAATACGGAGAGACACGCAATGATGAATTAAAGACACATCCCGGACTTGTACCATACGAAGAGTTACCGGACTCAGAACGAGAATACGACCGGCAAACAGCCATACAGACACTGAAACTGATTATGAAACTGGGATTCGACATACAGAAGAAATAATAATCCAATATCTATTATAGTACTATGAGGACGAGTGAGAACAAGTATTATCCTATCCGGCACTGGTGGAAATTCGTGATTCCTGCCTTTATCATTCTCTTTCTGGTTGCAGCATTGATTGTGACATGCACTACATTCCAAAACCTTATTCAATTCTTTCCATCGCGTGGAATGACCTACCTGATGACACTCCATGCCATCATTTCCCTTAGCGTATGCATCTGTTTTTTTCTATGTATCAAGAGATTAATAGATGTATTCTCATTGAATCTGGAACAAGAAAGAAACATTCTTGCATCCTTGTACCAGGAAAAAGAAAAACGGGAGATTATCAATAACGATGAGAAAGAAATCAATAAACTGAAAGAGAATATCAGAAAAGAATTGAAACAAGAAACTGAAAAAAAGGAAACTGTCTAATGACAAAACAAATATGAATCTTTTAACAAGACTTTTTGCCCTTCATTTTGACCGCTCTTTTTCCGGAAAAGGATGGAGGCAGCTTGCTTGGCTTTTCGGAGTCATAGTAACTGTTTTCTTATTGATATATCTGGTAAGTTTTGCATTTATCTTTCCTGAGCCGTCTCTTGAAGAATGGACCGGTATTGATAAAGACGTACCTATGGGGCGTTTGCTTCAGTTGATTTGTCTGTTCATTGATCCGGGGAATATTGTGGAAGTACCACCTTATCTGCGTTGGTTCTCTCTATTGGTCGTAGTGCTGGGATTAATTTTGTTCTGCGGATTATTGATATCCGTAATCTCCAATATGCTGGAACGCAGAGTTGAGCGATATCGTGAAGGCGATATCGTTTACCCTTTGCAAAACCACATCGTCATTATCGGTTTTGACAACATGGTCCCCACTCTTATCCAGCAGATTTGCGATGACACACATTATGGAAATTGCCATATTCTGATTCAGAGTACCCAACCGGCACAAGAAATCCGTAGCAAAATCCATACGGAACTGGATGCCAAAAACGAAAAAAGAATTGTGGTGCTGCGTGCCCGGCGCGACTCTATCGAGGAGTTGGAAAAACTCTATACTACCAAAGCGCGCGAAGTATTCCTTATCGGAGAGAGAGACGAACATGACCATGACTCACTGAACATAGACTGCCTGAAAAAGATAGTTGACATTCATAAACGATGCAATAAATGTTCCCTCATACCATTCACCGTCCTTTTCGAATATCAGACTACTTTTGCCGCTTTCCAACTGACCGATTTGTCTGCCGAATGGAGAAAATATATAGAATTCCATCCCTTTAACTTCTACGAGGGCTGGGCCCAAAAGATATTGGTAAGCCGGCGATATGGAAAAGGGGAGAACTGTATTGAATATCCTCCTCTCGACCGTGAGGCAATAACCTATGAAAGCGAAAAACATGTTCATCTTGTTATCATCGGTATGAGCCGTATGGGAGTGGCAATAGGAGTGGAAGCTGCCCATCTGTTGCATTTCCCAAACTTCTGCCGGGACAAGAACATAAAAAGTGTCATTACCTTCATTGATGAAAATGCCGACCGGGAAATGAATTTCTTTTGTGGACGATACCGCCATTATTTCGAGATATCGTCTACCCATTATTACGACATGAGCAAGGACGAAAGGCACGAGAGATTTGTCCTTCCCACCCGTTTTAAAGGAAAAGATGCAGACTTTCTGGATGTGGAATTCGAATTTATCAAAGGCCGTGCGGAAACTCCTGCCATCCAGAACCTAATTAAAGAATGGGTACATGACTCAGACCAGGTATTGACGATTGCCGTCTGTCTCAATTATCCTCCTCAAAGCATGGCAATGGGATTATATCTGCCGGACGATGTATATGATGAAAATATCCCAGTTTTTGTCCGTCAGGAAACCTCCAGTGCACTGCTCAATATGCTTAACAGTAGAAAGAAAGATGAAGCGATTCATAAATATTCCCATGTTTTTCCTTTTGGAATGCTGGACAACTGTTACGACTTGGACAAAAAAAGCCGGAGGGAGGGACAAATCATCAATTATATATACGATTTCAAGAATAAATATGGAAATGTGCCTCAATCATGCCCACCTGACAATGAGCTGAAAGACTCATGGAACAAACTGTCCGTATCCCTTCAGTGGTCCAATTTGTACAGTGCATATTCCATTAGTCCCAAGCTACGCTCCATAGGCATTACGGATGGTTACGTGAAACTGGACAACGACCAGATAACATTGCTTGCCGAAGTCGAACATAACCGTTGGAACATGGAGAAGCTGCTGCTTGGCTTCCGTAAACCCACCGCCGAAGAAGAAGAGTTAATCTATGGCAGCAAGGAAATGGGAGACATCTTCAAAAAGAAACGCTTTGTGCATCCCGATATACGTCCGTATGATGAATTGAAGGAAAGCTCAAAAGCGTATGACAGATGTATCACAGCCGGCATTCCGCTAGTCGTAAACAACAACACATAGAAAGTAACCAACACTATATTATGAAAACATACCATGTATTTATAGCCTCTTCGCTGAGTTTTCAGAAAGAAAGGGATTTAATGGAAAAAGTCCTGACGGAAAGAAACAACAGCGAACTCAATATTGTAGTGCACCGGCACGAAAAAAATGGAGACAACGATTTAGCTAAAGGCGATACGCAGGAAATCATAAATTCAGAGATAAGGCAATGTGACGTCATCATCTTCTTCGCCGGAAACTGGATACGCTCCAAGACCATCGGAGAGTTTAATGTTGCCATCGAAAATGCATCCAACAAACATATCTATTTCTATCAGAATCCGACATTGGAATACACCCAGGAAGACTGGACAAACACTACTTTATGGAAAGACTTCTATGCGGAATACATGCAAAAGCACCTGGACGACGATACCGTTATCGAGCGGTATGAGAAGCAGTGCAATACGCTGGAGCAGCTAAGGGACGCGTTGGTCAAGGATCGTGAAAGTTTTCTCAATAATCCCTTTTGCGCAATCTCTTGCCATAAGATGGAGTATGATAAAATTATTCCCAACAGCCAAGCCAACCGTCGCAGAGGCAACCTGGACTACTATTTTATCCGTCCGGAAGTAGACAACAAACTTAAAGAGGAGTTTGACAGCACAAACAAGACAATCATCGTCACCGGTCAATCCACTTCGGGAAAGACTATTGCCGTTTGCCGAATGCTGAAAAAGCTCCCTCAGGAATATTATGTGGTCATTTTGAATGCCGATACGACCAAAGAACAGTTAGAACGGCTTTCTGTATCCCAATTCCAGCATGGCAAAAAGATTCTTCTACTGGACGATTTGCAGCTGTTGTTTTGGAAAGAAGAGAATGAAAAGCCGATACCCATTGACAGAGAATTACTTCGCAAGTTATCGGAAATCCTTCACATCGGCAATCCGGACTTCAAGGTTATTGCCACTACAAGCTATAGCTTCAAGGAAGTGAAATCCATGCTTACTTTCAATGAAATGGTTCCTCCGGCCATAGTCGAAGTGGGCATCAAACCTTTATCCTTCAAAAAAATAAATGAATATGCCCGCGAGCTTAGGACATACGGCTATCTTAAACTCCGACCCGAAGCCGGCATGACTATCGGTTCCTTGTTTTTCGACATAGACAGAATCAAGACCAGATATAACAACCAGTTCCAGAACAGCAATTTAAGCAACCTGCAGAAATCCATGCTTCGACAACTCTGCCACGCCATAAAATGTTTGTGGATGTGGAAAAAGAGAAGCCGCAATAAAATAGACCTATTGCTCGATTTCCTCAAATTCACCTATGAGAACAGTTACAAAAAGGCCGACAGAAGCACCATCTGTGAATTGGCAGGCAAAGTAGATGATTTGATTTATTATCAGGACATTGAAAAGGACACATTTGAAGTTGAAGACATCATAGTAACCCAGGTTTTCCAGTACTATAGCAGTGAACCGTCCGATGACCTACTGGCAACTGAAAAGAAAGCCATAAAGGGCATATTCCGCTATATCTACTACAAAGACAGACCGAACTTTTTCAAAAATACAACCAAGATCCTGCATCGGGTGAAAAACTGTTCGGTAAATGCCCCCGAACTCCAACAGTATATCATCAATGATGTTGTAAGCCGCATTTATAAAAACGAACAAACGCTATATACAAGTAAGGAACTGGGAACAAACCCGGAAGGCGTTTCCATTGATTGGGTGGACGCCTATATTGGCAATATAGCCAATTTTGCTCCTACCAATGCAGAGGCCATCCATATTTGGAAATTAACAAAAAAATATAATAGGAGAGAGCTGAATGTGCTGCGGTGGCTTTTGCCCAGACTGCAGACACAACAAGATAAGGACATTGTACACAAGGATTTGCTCAATGAACAAGGGCAAATGCAAGACAAGTATATAGAAAACTCGTATATTGAATTTCAGACAGAATTGGTACGGTTCCTCGACATGGACGAAGCCAAAGAAATATACCTCAACGCTTCCTTTATATACGAAGCTTCCCCAAGTGCCGATGATGACGACATAGATGATTTCTTCTCCGATTCTGCAGAGAGCGCCCATGGGCAGGAAAGCAACAATGAGACTTATCTGACAGAACTGAAAGAGAAAAGAATACGTAATTTCGCCAGGCAGCTTATGCATAAAGCACAGACTCTGGCTGACATACACGACATCAAGAACTTCTTGCAGAAGAATGATAAAGGGGTAGTTCCCCACGACGATGCAGTCTTTTTCTTCAACTTTATTGCTCCCTACACCTGGCTGGAAGTTTTCAAAAGATTCAGCCAGCCGGAAAAGCTGGTTGCATTCTTCAACGAACTGACAGAACTGTCTGTCGACAAAAAAGAGGATACCAGTATGTTCCTGAACAAGACCGAAGTGTTGAATGGAGCACTCGAAAACATACCGTCCTCTTATGCCTATGATTTATGGAACCGTATGGGGAATAACTGTGATGGCTACTCATTGAACTTTATGCTCCAAAAGGCTAAAAATTTTGAGCAAGCCAAAGGAATCTTCAACACTTTTATGGAAAGGTTGGAGCAGCAAGAAGAAGAAAACAAGACCAAACTGAAAGTGGGTGAAATCTACCTGAACGACTTATTGGATACGACCTCCACTTATAGCGGGATTAAGGAATGCGAGGAACTGTTCCATAAATACCATTTACTGGAAGCAGACCAGTCTTTACTGGATTACCCGAGCCAGCACACACAAGGTATCCTATACCAACGCATGACCCTAAAGGAAATCAAGGCACATATGAAGAGACATCGTCCCCAAAACGGCGATGAATCTCGAAATATAAGAACAATCGTACAATTCATTCTGAAAATATCAAATTATGAAGAGGCGTATCAGGCACTGTTCGGAGAAACTCCCGATTGTATTACTCCGGAAGAACAACAGATTTTGAATCATTCGCCCTACGTTGTCTCCGAAATGTTCAATAAGGTAAAGACTCCGGAAGAAGGAGGAGTCGCAAGGGATTTCTTCGAGAACCGGCTGGACAAGTCACTGCTCAATCATCCTGATGCCAATATCTTGAATATCATTATCAATAACCGGTTCATATATCCCTATTATGAACAAAAAGTGGACATGATAAAGCGGATGTCCGAAAAATACACCGTACAACAGAACAGTTATACACATAAACATTTACTCTATCACCTGACCAACCACACCCAAGGTTCACTTCCTCCGGAAGAAATACAACTGATTATAAATGAGGAAATAATGAAAAGCCTGGATGCGCCAAAGGATATATTGAAGCAAATGCTTATCCAGCGATACTATGCCGGAAGAGCACAAGACAACGTTCCGCAGCCTTTTCCCATTTATACATCGGAAGGGTGGAAAATTAAAGAAAGCACTATTCTGGAATATGTGTATTGTCTGCTGGACGTGGGCGTATATGATGGAGGAATTATCTTCTGTTGCATGAAGGCATTGCTCCGTCAGAATGATAAGGAAAACGCCCAACGGCTGCAAGAGCAAGCAATCAGTAAAAAGGTTTTTATCAATTACGATTCATATTGTATGTTGAAAAAGGTAGGAGCCGTCATTCCCAACCCCTACCTATTTGTCGAACATTATCCAATTATGAAGGACATATGCTATCAAATGCGGGAACGCGGCATGACCTTCGAAGAAGCCGAAAGCCGTATAAAAGAGATGGAAGATGATTTACATATTTCCATTGCACGCACACAAATCTACTGGAACAATGTCATCAGCCGCATGGCCAACAACAGAACAAACAAAAAACTGGTGCTTCAGAATACTCTGAAATTCATCGATGAACACCATGTGCCGATGAGTCCGGAAATATATTACTCCCTTTTACACACAATCACTTCCATTGAAGACTATACAAAAGTCAAAGGTTTATATAAAGGCGAATTGAATATAGGACATATCTTCGTACTTCTAAAGAAGATTCCAGAATTTGCCAAATATAGAATTGCCGAATGGGCATTTGTCGCCTGCTTGCGTCAGGAGTTTGATGAATGGTATGACATTCTATGTTCCATCAGTGAGAAAGAACAGGAGAAAAGAATTAAAATCATGTTACAGTCCGAGCGCTACAAGCAACTGCAAGTCATCACCCCCAAAGGGTATCTTAACCAGACTTTCTTGTTCTGGTGGACTATCCGCTACGCCGTCTCAGAGACTGAAGAGCAACGGAAGGCAGAATTGGATACCCTTGTCACAATGATACCCAACCCCTTTGTACCTCAGTATCCGAAAATGATAGAGAAGTTCTTTATACCTTATCCGCAAGACTTGCTTGAAATCATTCGAGAATATATAGGCCGGATTATTTCATCCGAGCCGCAATAGCCAGCAATACCCCGAGCACCACACCCAATATCGCTGCAAACAGCACCCGCATTTCTCCCGGCAGGAGGAATGTGATGGTGTGTGCCGGATACCAGAAGAAAGGAATTGTTTTCTTGAAGACAAAATTCCATTGTGCATCCCAATTCAGATGCGTAATGATGCGGGTCATCGGGATAGGAGTGAGGAGGCTGCGAGGCGAACCGCCACAATCCAGGATATGCGTATCCGTAATCTTATGGAATGTCATGAATACCGGAGCGAAAATGGTATTCATAGCAACTGAAATGGCGAAGGCTATCCATAATTTGTCCAGGCAGAATTCTCCGTTTATAATGGCGGCGGCATTTGCCATTCCCATATATTCCATGAATTGCGGCACACCTTTGGAGAAGATTATCATGGCCGCATTGATACCCATTCCCAGCAGTCCCCACACTACGGCACGCGGCAGTACGCCAAATCCTTTTCGGTTATAGACTCCGGCACTGATACGAAGTCCCAGCATCTCACCCAGTGTAGCAAGAATTCCGAATTTAACGAAACTCATTACCATGCCATGTGCAGCGTTGAAAGACTTATACCAATTGTAGATGGATTCACTCACAAAGAATGGCAGGAATATTATCACCAGAACAAAAATAAAGAGGAAGTCTTGCTTTTTCATACAAAAGTCATGTTTTTCATAAATAATGTGGCAAACATACTAAAATTATTCTAATTTAAAAGCAAATAAGTAAATAAAAGAAGTTTTACCAAACAGAACAAAGTGTTTCCCTTAACCGAACAGTGTGTTTCATTAAAGAGAACACTTCGTTTCCCTTAAAAGAACAGTTTGTTTCAAATAGAAAAACACTTTGTTTTTGATCATAAAACAAAGTGTTCAGCACTGTGAACTAACGAACTATCCCATTAGCTCCCTCAGAAGCCCATATCATAGTCTCGGCACAAAAAAAGTGGGATTCAGAGAAACCTCTGATCCCACTTCATCATAGTAAGCAACGGATAGTTATTTCTTATCCTTCATATATTCATCCGCTTTCTCCTTGGCACGTGCCACGCGCTTGGCTGTATCCGGATGAGAAGAGAACATCTTCTGGAACTTGGATTCCTTCGGTGCTTCCGCTGAAAGTTCAAGCAATTTGTTCAAAGCATTGTACATGGCATACGGATCGAGATTATTCTTGATGCAGAATTCAAAGCCGTAATCATCCGCTTCCGTCTCCTGCTTCTGGGAGTATTGAGCACCTGCCAATGCCTCGGCCATGGCACCCAGTTCAGAATCACTCAATTTGGATACCGTAGAACTTGCCGCACCGGCAGCATTCTTCACAGCCGAACGAAGGTAAGCATTCTTCATCGCATCTTTGGAATCCGTATGGATGACGTGACCTATCTCGTGGCCGACAACTGCCATCACTTCATCATCCGTCATGATGTCCATCAGTCCGGCACAGATGCGTACACTACCATCACCGCACGCAAAGGCATTCACATCTATTACTTCATAAACACCGAAGTTCACCTTCAAGCCGTCCACTTCCTTGATGTTTCCGGTCAGCTTCTCCAGACGCTTGCCGTAATCCGTATCGGACTTTGTCAGCGGATTGTGCGTATCCATCCATTCCATATATTCCTTGCTCATCGCTGCAATGTCAGCATCGGACAATGAAATGGCCTTGACGGCATCTGTACCGGCTTGGACAACTTTGGTCACATTGATTTTCTTTCCACCGATTTTGAACTGCGCATAGGCAGTGGTGGTACAACTCATTCCGCATACTACAGCAGTAATGATGAAGAAGTTCTTTTTCATGTACTTTACGATTTAATTTTAATCCTACTTCGCTTTGTCTATAAAAAAAACCGCCTAATCATTATTAAACGGTTTTCCGAATATCTGTTTAAATCAAGTTTACTTGATGATACCCAATTCCTTGAAACATTTAGTCAATTTTTCTACAGCATAATCCACTTGTTCGACCGTATGGGTAGCCATCAACGCTACACGCACCAGTGTATCTTGTGGAGCACATGCAGGTGGAATAACGGGGTTGATGAAGATACCTTCGTCAAAAGCCAGCTTCGTTACTATAAATGTCTTCTCTGTATCACGCACATAGAGAGGAATGATAGGAGATTCTGTCTCACCGATTTCGAAGCCTGCATCGCGGAACTTCTTCAAGGCATAGTTAGTGATGTCCCACAGACGTTGGATGCGTTCAGGTTCGGACTTGATGATGTGAAGCGCCTCGCGGGCTGCAGCCGTAGCAGCAGGTGTGCTACTTGCCTGGAATATATAGGAACGGGCATTGTGGCGCAGCCAATTGATTACCGCCTTGTCTCCAGCAACAAAACCACCGATGGAAGCCAATGACTTGCTGAATGTACCCATAATCAGGTCTACATCTTCGGTAACACCGAAATGGTCGCACACACCACGGCCTTGTTTTCCGAATACACCCAAGCCGTGAGCTTCGTCCACGTAAATGCTGGCATTGTATTTCTTCTTCAGGCGGACAATTTCGGGCAGATTGGCCAAGTCACCTTCCATGGAAAATACTCCATCCACAACAATCAGCTTTACAGCATCCGGTTCGCATTTCTGGAGTTCTTTTTCCAAAGCCTCCATATCGTTATGCTTGTACTTCAACTGAGTGGCAAATGCAAGACGGCGGCCATCTACAATGGAAGCGTGGTCACGGTCATCACAAATAATATAATCCCCACGGCCTACAACGGCAGGAATAATACCTTCGTTTACAGTAAATCCGGTAGAAAAACAGAGTGCTTCATCTTTTCCTACGAATTCAGCCAATTCCTTCTCCAGTTCAACATGTATATCGAGTGTTCCGTTCAGAAAGCGGGAACCTGCACAACCGGTGCCATATTTTTCTGTGGCAGCTATCGAGGCATCAATGATACGCTTGTCATATGTCAGTCCCATATATGCATTAGAGCCGAACATCAGAACCTTTTTACCATCCATCATTACCTCTGTATCCTGATGGCTGTTAATTGTGCGGAAATAAGGATATACGCCTTTTGCCATAAACTGCTGCGGCAGGTCGTATTTCGCAAATTTGTCTTGTAGTAAACCCATGAAATATCTTTTATATAATGAATATTTAATTCTATTAAATACAAGTCTTAAAAAACAGGGGGCAAAGATAGCAAAATATGTCGGTATATGTTCTATTTACATTAAAAAAACTACTTATACTTATTTTAAAAAGAATTATGTGGTTAATTTTTCAGATATTTATATTACTTTTGCCAGTTGGAAAACCTGCATAGCAACAACCCTTGCATGAACGAAAACAAGAAGAAAATAGCATTCATCATAAACCCCATATCCGGCACTCAGAGTAAGGAGCAGATACTGAAGTGGCTCGATGAAAAACTGGATAAGGAAAGGTATGCACAAGAAGTGATTTATACCGAACGGGCAGGCCATGCCGTAGAGATAGCGGCACAGAAGGCACAAGAAGATGCACATGCCGTCATCGCCATAGGAGGAGACGGCACCATCAATGAGATAGCCCGCTCACTGGTACATACAAAAACCGCTTTGGGCATCATTCCCTGCGGTTCCGGCAACGGACTTGCCCGCCATCTGCAGATTCCGATGGAGCCGAAAAAGGCCATCGACATCATCAATGACGGACTGATAGACATCATTGACTACGGAAAAATCAACGATGTGCCTTTCTTCTGCACCTGCGGCGTGGGATTCGACGCATTTGTAAGCCTGCAATTCTCCAAGGCGGGAAGGAGAGGACCACTCACTTATCTGGAAAAGACTCTGCTCGAAAGCCTGAAGTACCGTCCGGAAACCTATGAACTGGAAATGGACGGCAGCACCCTGCGATACAAGGCGTTCCTGATAGCCTGCGGAAACGCATCGCAATATGGAAACAATGCGTATATTGCCCCACAAGCCACCTTGAACGACGGACTGCTGGACGTCACCATACTCGAGCCGTTCACTGTGCTCGATGTACCGTCGCTCTCTTTCCAGCTCTTCAACAAGACCATTGACCAGAACAGCCGGATTAAGACGTTCCGTTGCCAGACACTCCGTATTCACCGTTCTAAACCGGGGGTAGTCCACTTTGACGGCGACCCGATGATGATGGGAGAGAATGTAGATGTAAAGATTATGAAGAAAGGACTGCAGGTCATTGTTCCCCGGGATGCGGAAAAAGACACTTCGAATGTCTTGCAGCGGGCACAAGACTATATCAACGGACTGAAACAAATTAATGATGCTTTTGTGGAAGACATCGCCCATAAAAACAAGATGATACTGGATAAAGGCAAAAGGCAATTCAAGAAACTGACAAAAATGTAATGTTGTAAAAAAGGTACTAAAGGAGTTTCTGAAAATAACTTTCCCCTTTTGATGCGCCATATAATATGTTTTATGTATTTTTGCATGTTCAAAATAGTAAATAAGTAAATCGTCAAACAGTAAATAAAAAGATGTATAGATCACACACCTGCGGAGAACTCCGTATCTCCGATGTTAACAAGCAAGTGACGCTGGCAGGTTGGGTACAGCGCAGCCGTAAGATGGGAGGCATGACTTTCATTGACCTCCGCGACCGTTACGGAATTACCCAATTAGTGTTCAACGAAGAGGTGAATGCCGAACTTTGCGAGCGTGCCAACCGCTTGGGCCGTGAATTCGTAATCCAGGTTAAAGGTACCGTAAACGAACGTTTCAGTAAAAACCAGCATATCCCGACGGGAGACATTGAAATCATCGTATCGGAACTGGATGTTCTGAACTCATCGCTGACCCCTCCCTTCACCATCGAGGAAAATACGGACGGTGGCGACGATATCCGCATGAAGTACCGTTATCTAGACCTGCGCCGTGCCAATGTACGCAGCAATCTGGAGCTTCGCCATAAAATGACAATTGAAGTACGCAAATACCTGGACAGCCAGGGATTCATCGAAGTGGAAACTCCGATTCTGGTAGGCTCCACACCCGAAGGTGCACGCGATTTCGTCGTTCCTTCACGCATGAACCCGGGACAATTCTATGCCTTACCTCAAAGCCCGCAGACACTGAAACAGTTGTTGATGGTTTCCGGTTTCGACCGTTACTTCCAGATAGCCAAATGCTTCCGTGACGAAGACCTGCGTGCCGACCGCCAGCCGGAATTCACACAGATTGACTGCGAAATGTCTTTTGTGGAGCAGGATGACGTCATCAACCTCTTCGAAGGCATGGCCAAATATCTGTTCAAGGAAATCCGTGGCGTAGAGATGAACGAGCCGTTCATGCGCATGCCATGGGCAGACGCCATGAAATATTACGGCAGCGACAAGCCCGACCTCCGTTTCGGCATGAAGTTCGTGGAACTGATGGACATCATGAAGGGACACGGATTCCCGGTATTCGACAATGCCGCCTACATCGGCGGTATCTGCGCAGAAGGCGCCGCACACTATACCCGCAAACAGCTGGATGTACTGACCGAATTCGTGAAAAGACCGCAAATCGGTGCCAAAGGTATGGTATACGCGCGCGTAGAGGCAGACGGCAACGTAAAATCAAGTGTCGACAAGTTCTATGCGCAGGAAGTATTGCAGGAGATGAAGGCTGCTTTCAACGCCAAGCCGGGTGACCTGATTCTGATTCTGAGCGGTGACGATGCCATGAAGACCCGCAAGCAACTGAACGAGTTGCGCCTTGAAATGGGTAACCAACTGGGATTACGCGACAAGAACAAGTTCGTCTGCCTTTGGGTGGTTGACTTCCCGATGTTTGAGTGGAGCGATGAAGAAGGCCGCCTGATGGCTATGCACCACCCGTTCACTCATCCGAAAGACGAAGATATTCCTTTGCTGGATACAGACCCGGCAGCTGTCCGTGCAGATGCATACGATATGGTGTGCAACGGTATTGAAGTGGGTGGAGGTTCCATCCGTATCCACGATGCACAGTTGCAGGCCAAAATGTTCGAGATTCTCGGATTCACTCCGGAGAAGGCTCAGGAGCAGTTCGGCTTCCTGATGAATGCCTTCAAATACGGTGCACCTCCTCACGGTGGTCTGGCATACGGTCTGGACCGTTGGGTCAGCATCTTCGCAGGTCTCGACAGTATCCGCGACTGCATTGCATTCCCCAAAAACAACAGTGGACGCGATGTAATGCTGGATGCACCTTCAGTTATTGACCAGAAGCAGCTGGACGAACTGAATCTGATTGTTGAAGTGAAAGAGTAAAAGCAGGTACAGAGTAGGAGAGTGAAAGAGTCTGCACGCATTTTTCGTTTTGCGGTAATCGGCACGCTGAATGCCTTGATTATGGCTGTTACCGTTTGGGTAATGATGGACGAACTGGACATCAACTATATGCTCTCCAATGTAACCGCATATATACTTGCACAGATACACAACTTCATCTGGTGCAAGTACTGGATATTCCCTACAGAAAAAAAGAGCAACACTTGGCGACAAGTGCTGCTCTTTTCCATAGCTTTCGGAATGGCTTACGGAGCGCAATTCCTTTTCCTCATAGGGCTGGTGGAGGGACTGGACTGCAATGAATACCTTGCCCAGTTCCTGGGATTATTCATCTACGGAAGTGTCAATTTCCTGATGAACAAACGGGTGACATTCCGTTAGTTCTCCCCCAGAGATCCCCGTCGTTATCAGTCAAGAAATCGTTTTGTCAATCCGGCATAGGCATCAATTCTGCGGTCGCGCAGGAAAGGCCACCAACGGCGTACATTTTCCGAGCGTTCCAAGTCCACCTCTACAACGATATTTTCCGGCCGTTCGTTTCCTGCTTGGGCCAGGAACTCGCCTTGCGGTCCGGCCACAAAACTATTTCCCCAAAACAAGATACCATTGGTCTGCATGGAAGGATCCGGCTCATGTCCCACACGGTTCACTGAAACAACCGGCAAGCCGTTGGCCACAGCATGTCCACGCTGGGAGATAATCCAAGCATTGAGCTGACGCGCCTTTTCATCATCCGTATCACTGCTTTCCCAACCGATAGCCGTAGGATATATTAGTATTTCAGCTCCCTTCAGCGCCATCAGACGTGCTGCTTCCGGATACCATTGGTCCCAGCACACCAAAACTCCCAATTTGCCCAAAGATGTCTGAATAGGTTCGAAGCCTATATCACCGGGAGTAAAATAGAATTTCTCATAATAGGCGGGGTCATCAGGAATATGCATCTTCCGGTATTTCCCGGCAATGCTGCCGTCACGTTCAAAAACAACCGCTGTGTTATGATACAATCCGGGAGCGCGTTTCTCGAACAGAGAAGTGACCAGCACAATATCGTTGGCAGCAGCCAACTCTGAATAGAATCCCGTAGAAGGACCGGGAATCGGTTCTGCCAAGTCGAACAACTGCGTGTTTTCCGTCTGACAGAAATACAGAGAGTTATGCAGCTCCTGCAAAACAACCAATTGAGCCCCATGCGCCGCACATGCCTCTATACTTTTGGCCAAATTCATTAAATTAGTCCTGAGGTCCTTGGTATTGGCCTGCTGGATAATACCTACTTTTATTTTTCTTGTCATCTTATTCTATGGTTTATTGTTTTACTATGTATAATCGACATTACTTCAACACCCCTACGGGATATTGCATGGTAACACAATGCAAAGAGCCGTGTTGCTTAATCAAAGCACGGCAATCTATCCCGATAATTTCATAACCGGGAAAAGCCTCCCGCAACACTTCCCCCGCGCGGGCATCATTCTCCGGCTGGCGATAGGTGGGGTAAAGCACTGCATCATTCAGAATCAAGAAATTAGCGTAAGTGGCAGGAAGCCGTTCCCCTTCCTCTTCTATCTTATCGGCCATGGGCAAAGCCAGCAAACGGTAAGGTTCCCCCTTCAACGTACGGAAAGTCTTCAGTTGCTCCTCCATGCGATGCAGTTCTTCGTAATGCTCATCATCCGCATCCTTGCATTGTACATAGGCTATCGTGTCGGCAGGGCAGAAACGGGCCAGCGTGTCTATATGACTGTCCGTATCGTCACCTGCCAAATAACCGTGGTCCAGCCAAAGAACACGTTGCAGGTGAAAAACGGAACGAAGATATTCCTCAATTTCCACCCGGTTCATCTGTCCGTTCCGGTTAGGCGAAAGCAGGCATTCGGAGGTGGTGAGCAACGTACCCATGCCGTCACTTTCGATGGAACCGCCTTCAAGGACAAACCCCAAGCGATTTACATACTTTCCTTTCATCACTTCCGACTCCACCGCACGACGCGTAATCAAATTATCCTTATCGGATGCAAACTTCAATCCCCACCCGTTGAACTTAAAGTCGAGCAGAGATACACCGTCAGCATCCAGTAGGGTGATGGCTCCATGGTCGCGTGCCCAAGTATCATTCGTCTCACACTTCAGGAAACGGACATTTTCCATATTCACCCTGCCGAGAATCTGTTTCTTCACCTCATCCGGTTCTGGGGTTACAATCAGCAATGTCTCCCGGGCGGCTATTTCGTGGGCAATGGCTACAAAACATTCCTGCACTTCGTCCAACATATAGGTCCAGTCTGTACCCGCATGGGGCCATGTAAGCTGTATGCCGCTTTGCAAAGCCCATTCGGCAGGCAAGTGGGGAGCACGTGTCTCTACCTGAAAAGTCATATTCTTGCCAAAACGCACCTGACAGTCCTTCTCTGCGGCACCACCCAGCGGCAGTCCTACAAAATATCCCATATTATTTATCTTTTCTAATTCGTTACTTTTTAAGTTAGCAGAGAGAGGGAGAATAAACCTTAGGTTTAGAATTGCCAAACCTCTACTTCAGACTTCTAAACCTCTACTCTATGATTGTAAACCTCTACTCGTCAATTATCACTTATCTTCCTTCGGTTTCCGGTCGAAGAATGGATTCTTGGAGGATGCACTCACCGGAATGGCAAAGACAGTCTTGCATCCTTTCAGCCAATCCAAACGCTGAGCGGCAAGTCCGGCAGAAAACATGACACGGGTATCCACCCTCAAATCGGCAGCCATGGCACAAGCCGAACCTACAGCTATCCCTACATCCACCGTATTCAAAGCACAAGGTACTCCCTCCGGACGACCGGCACAAGTGGGAAAACCGCAGTGTCCGCAATTCAAACCTTGCGTCTGCTCGCGCGTACCTATTATAATTACACATTCAGCCTGCAAAATGTTGTCCGCATCACGGAGAAAGAACTTCATACCGTGCTCTTCAACCATAGCGACCATCTTTTCAGACAGCTTCTTAATGTCTTCACCCGTAACCAGCGCAGCTTCAATCACATCAATACCTTTTCCTTTCGGTGCCGTGCGCGCAGCAGTCAGCATTTGCCTTGCCACGTCAAGCACATGTTCGTGGCGGCAATCCCGTTCATTCTGTATCATAGTCTTTCTTTCCTGAATTAATTAGTGCGTCAAAGATAGCACAAATATTTTTTTGCACTATCTTTGCGATACAGAAAGATTAAAGGAACACCATGCTGCAAATAGAAAATGCCAGTATCGCCTACGGCAACGATATACTTTTCTCGGGTTTCAACCTGCAATTGGAAAGGGGAGAGATAGCCAGTATCTCCGGCCCTTCGGGATGCGGAAAGTCGTCACTGCTGAATGCCATACTTGGATTTACTCCGTTAAAAGAAGGACGCATCGTCTTGAACGGCATTCTGCTGGATAAAGGAAACGTCGACGTTGTCCGTAAGCAGACTGCATGGATTCCACAAGAACTGGCATTGCCGCTGGAATGGGTAAAGGACATGGTACAATTGCCCTTCGGTTTAAAGGCAAACCGGGGTACACCCTTTTCTGAAACCCGTTTATTTGCATGTTTCGAGGATTTGGGTCTGGAACAAGAGTTATATTACAAACGGGTGAACGAAATATCCGGAGGCCAACGCCAACGGATGATGATAGCCGTAGCCTCAATGATTGGCAAACCACTGACCATTGTCGATGAACCGACTTCCGCTCTCGACTCCGGTTCCGCGGAAAAAGTACTCTCTTTCTTCCGCAGGCAGACAGAAAATGGAAGTGCCATACTGACCGTATCCCATGACAAAAGATTCGCCAACGGATGTGACCGACATATAATCATGAAATAACATACACACTATTGGGAACCATAGATATATCATACCTCAGCCTGGGCATCGGATTATTGCTATTATTAATACCGCTGTTTTACATCTGGAAGTTCAAGACCGGACTGTTGCGCGCTACTGTGATAGGTACGGCACGCATGATTGTCCAGTTGTTCTTCATCGGCATATACTTGAACTACCTCTTTTTATGGGATAACCCGTGGATAAACTTTCTATGGGTAATTGTCATGATATTTGTAGCATCGCAGACGGCATTGGCACGAACACAATTGAAGAGGAAGATTCTGCTCCTGCCCATATCCGCAGGTTTCTTATGCAGTGTAGTATGTGTAGGCTTGTACTTTATCGGAATAGTACTGAGAGTGGAAAACGTATTCAGCGCCCGGTATTTCATCCCTATTTTCGGCATACTGATGGGCAACATGCTATCCAGTAACGTCATAGCCCTCAACACCTATTATAGTGGACTGAAACGGGAACAACAGCTTTACCGGTATCTTCTCGGCAATGGTGCTACAAAAGCGGAAGCACAGGCACCTTTCATCCGCCAAGCCATCATCAAATCCTTCAGTCCGCTGATTGCCAATATATCCGTGATGGGGCTGGTTGCTTTTCCGGGAACCATGATTGGCCAGATATTGGGTGGCAGCAGCCCGAATGTGGCCATCAAATATCAGATGATGATTATGGTCATCACCTTTACCGCCTCCATGCTGTCACTGATGATTACAATCTCTCTGGCTTCCCGCAAGTCGTTCGATGCCTACGGCAAGCTACTGCCGGTGATGGTAGAGAAGAAGGGAAAAAAGGAGCATAAATAACTTCAACGGTGGTGGGCATCCAGTTTTCCGGGGAGATAGCGTAGCTGCACATATTGTACGCCCGGTTTCACAAAGCCGCTGTCCAACATCACTTTCTTTACACGGAATTCTTCAAGCCTATACTGCAGGTAACTTTTGATGCGTTGACTTTGCGGCTTGGTATATGCCAGCAGATTAACTTTTCCCAGCGAATCAATCTCTACCCTTGCCTTGACGGTGCGTAGAGAAAGAGGACCGTCTTTTTTCTTAGCCTGATAATCTTTATCCTTGTCTACCCAAAAGATAGCCGTAGCCTTGGGAGTAGTATCTACCGGCTCCTCCATATCCTCAGATACATCTTTACCGGAACAGTTCGTATCCTGACAAGACAATAACGATAAAAGGAAAAGAAACAAAACAAGTAATGTTTTCATAATAAAGGAGATTAATGTGTCCAACTAATCAAACGTACCCGATGAAGCATATATTATCGGATATATAAAATGTTCTTCACCTTCCGTTTGCGGTTGTTCAAACAATTGTTTGTAGATAGGTTCCGGCTCTGTTTCAGAGAAAAAATCTGCATCAGCAGGATAAATACCATAATACCACCAGGGAGTTCCTTCCATATTATAAGGCTCAATACCCTCGATTACAAACTTATATAATCCAACTGTATCACCATCTTTTATAATGCTTGTATAGGTTCCATAATTGGTCCCCATATTATATCTCAATCCTTTTAAAGGAGCATATTCTTCTTCAGTAAACTCGCCTGCTACATATTTTTTTCTTTTGCATGCAAAAGGAATCTCATATTTTCCTCCATCAGGAGAAAGAATAAAAGGATTGGGTCCATCAACCTCTATTGTATATTCATATTCTACTCCGACTTTTGATAACACCTCGACCAGTTCGTATGCAATATTACTGGCATCGGCGGGAGGGTTGAGCAAAGTTGTTTTTTTCACCAATAAGGTGTATTCATACCCCTTGCTATAATCAAACCCGGCAATTCCTAAAAAGTCCAACGCTTCATATTCATTTTTACCTTCCTCCTTTACCAACATACAATCAATGAAATGATCACTTCCCCAAGGCTGGTAAGTGCCAATCTCGGAAGAGACCTTCATTTTAATGTTTTCTACATTGTCTTGTGGAGTATCACTGTTACAAGAGGTCACACCAATTATAATCAAGAGCGATAAAATTCCGAATAGTTTTTTAGTTTTATAATAATCGCTCGCAAAGATAGTCTTTTTCGTGATAAAACATTTTTCGATAAGAGTTTTTGTTGGAAGAAAACCGTCTATTACTCAAATTTGTTACTGATATTTTATAAAAAGAATAAAAAACATTCTCAATCCATTGCTTTTTACTATATTTGCAACCAAATTTTCTGTTCACAATGAAAATTAAGGAATTAGTAAGCGCCCTTGAACGGTTCGCGCCTCTGCCATTGCAAGACGGATTTGATAATGCCGGCCTGCAAATCGGATTGACAGATGCGGAAGCAACAGGGGCTTTGTTGTGTCTTGACGTTACTGAAGCTGTACTGGATGAAGCCATTGCATTGGGATATAATGTGGTTATATCACATCACCCTCTCATTTTCAAAGGGTATAAATCCATCACGGGCAGGGATTATGTGGAACGTTGTATCTTGAAAGCCATCAAGAATGACATCGTTGTTTATGCTGCGCACACTAACCTGGATAATGCACCGGGAGGAGTGAACTTCAAGATTGCCGAGAAAATCGGTTTGAAGAATGTCCGTATCCTGGAAGCCAAGGAAAATGCGCTGGTAAAGCTGACCACATTTGTACCGACCGCCCAAGCGGAAGACGTGAGGAAAGCCTTGTTCGACGCTGGATGCGGCAATATCGGCAACTATGATTTGTGCAGTTATAACATGGAAGGCGAGGGGACATTCCGAGCCCGGGAAGGTGCCACCCCATACTGTGGAGCGATAGGGGAGCTGCATACCGAACGTGAAGTACGTATTGAGACAATCATACCCGCCTACAAAAAAGCGGCAACTGTCAAGGCACTGCTTGCGGCACATCCATATGAAGAACCGGTCTATGATATTTATCCCTTGCAAAACTCATGGCCACAAGCCGGAGCCGGTGTCATTGGCGAATTGGAAGTACCGGAGACAGAACTTGAATTCCTGAAACGGATAAAGAAAACCTTCGAAGTAGGGTGTCTCAGACATAACAAACTCCTCGGGCGGGAAATACAGACTGTTGCATTATGTGGCGGCGCCGGCGCTTTCCTAATGCCGCTTGCCATCCGCAACCGTGCAGATGTCTTTATCACCGGCGAGATAAAATACCATGACTATTTCGGACATGATACCGATATATTATTGGCTGAAATAGGGCATTATGAAAGTGAGCAATATACGAAAGAAATATTTTATACAATAATCCGGGATTTGTTTCCTCATTTTGAGGTCCAAATGACCAAAGTGAATACAAACCCCATAAAATACATGTAAGTAAAATGGCTAAAGAAGCAAAAAAAGATCCTCAGGAATTAACCGTAGAACAGAAGTTGAAAGCTTTGTTCCAATTGCAGACAATGCTGTCCAAAATCGATGAAATCAAGACGTTGAGAGGTGAACTTCCACTGGAAGTACAGGACTTGGAAGACGAAATAGCCGGTCTGAGTACCCGTATAGACAGAATCAAGGCAGAAGTTGCCGAGTTGAAATCCTCCATTGCAGGAAAGAAAGTTGAAATTGAAACCGCAAAGGCTTCTGTAGCTAAATATAAAGACCAGCAGGACAACGTACGCAACAACCGCGAATATGACTTCTTAAGCAAGGAAATCGAATTCCAGACATTGGAAATCGAACTCTGCGAAAAGCGTATCAAGGAATTTGCCGCACAAGAGGAAGAAAAATCTCAAGAAGTAGCAGAAAGCACTGCTGCTCTGGAAGAAAGACAAAAAGACCTCGACGTAAAGAAGAGCGAACTGGACGAAATCATCTCCGAGACCAAGCAAGAGGAAGAGAAGCTGAGAGACAAAGCCAAAGAACTGGAAACAAAGATTGAACCCCGTCTGCTTCAGTCCTTCAAACGTATCCGTAAGAATTCACGCAATGGACTGGGTATTGTATACGTACAGCGTGATGCTTGCGGTGGTTGCTTCAACAAGATTCCGCCCCAGAGACAATTGGACATCCGCTCACGCAAGAAAATTATCGTTTGCGAATATTGTGGCCGTATCATGATTGACCCGGAATTAGCAGGTATAACTCCCGAACAGAAAGTGGAAGTTGTAAAGGAAAAGCCAGTAAGAGCCAAAAGAAAAATCGTACATATCGGCTCAGATAATTAAAAATAGAACATTTTCTATATATAAAACGGCAATAGTAAAGCACCTATTGCCGTTTTTTTGTTAAATAAGCTCATAAAAACCTGCTATTAGAGAAAAAAGAAGTAGTTTTGTTGCTTGAAAAATTAATAGAATTAAATTAAAAAGCATGAGACTAAACAAATTATTCATACTCTATTCACTTTTCGGAATATTGATGGCATCGTGCATAAAAGATGAAGCACCCAATGCTGAAGCTGATATAACAGGCATCTCTTTTGAAGAAGATGTACTGGCAAGCGCTCGTTTCAATTTAAATCCGTCTTACAATGATAATCTGCAGGCCTACCCCATATTAGTAAAAGTAAAAGAGGGCACTCCTTTAAACAAACTATCCCCCCTGTTTGAGTTGACGCCGGGCGCTACCATTAGTCCGGAAAGTGGTAGTGAACACGATTTCTCTGACGGAAAAAGGGTAAAGTATACCGTAACTTCTGAGAACAAGGCTTGGCAGCGAGTATATTCCATCGGTGTACGCGAACAATCGGTATCAGACATCCCAAATGAATTCCATTTTGAAGACATACGACTTATCAATGGAATTAACCCCAAATACAAATATCAGGAGTTCTATGAAGAACAAGACGGATTGGAACTGACATGGGCCAGTGGAAATGAAGGATTCAACTGGGCAGCCAGTTCATCAGCTACTGAAAATTACCCTACGTCACAATATGACAATGGTAAAAACGGAAAGTGTGCCAAATTAGAAACTCGGCTTACCGGCTCTCTGGGAGCAATGGTAGGTATGCCGATAGCTGCTGGAAATTTGTTTATCGGTGAGTTTGATATGACGAATGCTCTCACCAGCCCATTGAAAGCCACACATTTCGGCACTCCTTTCTGTTATAAGCCCTCACGTCTAAAAGGTTGGTACAAGTACAAAGCCGGTGAACGTTTTTATGAAAACGGTGGATACACCGACCGTAAAGATGTGATGAACATCTATGCAATCTTTTATGAAGGCGAAAGTTACAACGAAGCAGGAGAAGTTACGGAAGTAATATTGGATGGAAATCTGCCAAACCAGAACTATGAACATCCCAGTATGGTAGCTTTAGCTCTAATATCCAATCCCCACGAAACCGATGATTGGGAAGCTTTCGACATTCCTTTTGACTATCAGAGATATGGAAAAGAAATAGATGAAACCAAACTGGCAAAAGGAAAATATAAACTAAGTATCATTTTTGCATCCAGCAAGAACGGTGCAACTTTCGAGGGTGCGCCCGGAAGTACCCTTTTAGTGGATGATGTGGAACTGATTTTCGAATAAGAACCCTGTAGAATTGGAATACAACATGATAAAGAAAATAGTAGCATTTATCGCATTGGCAGTTTACATGCAAACCGCCCTATACGCTCAAGAGAATCAGAATCGTACGCTTATAAACGCTGCCCTGCACGGATGGGAATATGAGATAAGGGCCGGTGTCAGCATCGGTGGTACTTCCCCGCTTCCATTGCCCGTAGAAATACGGAGTATCGATGCCTACAATCCTACTTTAGCTCTTATGCTGGAAGGAAATGCCATCAAGTGGTTAGGAAAAACTAAAAAATGGGGAGTAATAACCGGGGTAAGACTGGAAACCAAAAATATGATTACCAAAGCGACAGTAAAGAACTATGGCATGGAAATCATAGGAAATGACGGTAACCGCTTGAAAGGTAACTGGACGGGAGGAGTAAAAACCAAAGTACGCAATGCCTACATTACTGTCCCCGTACTTGGAGCATATAAAATCAACTCACGATTGCGAGCCAAAGCAGGTGCATATGTATCCTACCTGATGGATGAGGAATTCTCCGGATATGTATATGAAGGTTATCTGCGTGAAGGTAATCCTACCGGAAAGAAAGTCAACTTCTCCGACGGTGCCATTGCCACTTACGACTTTTCGGATGATTTGCGCAAGTTTGCCTGGGGCGTGCAAGCTGGTGTAGACTGGCGTGCCTTCAAACATCTGAGTGTATTTGCCGACCTTACATGGGGATTGAATGATATTTTCAAGAAAGATTTCAATACAATTACCTTTGCCATGTATCCCATCTACTTGAATGTGGGTTTCGGGTATGCCTTCTAAGATACTCGGGTATACCGAGTAAATACTCATAAACAAATAAAGGTTTAGGTTGTTATCAATCCCATAAAAAGATAACCACCTAAACCTTTATTTATGAATATAAAAGCTTGGAGCACCGCGTTGCTCATATTATGCCTATGTCCTGCGGCTATGGCACAGAAAGCCAACCGCTATCTTGAGAAACCACTCCCACAAGGCTGGGGAAAGGATGTCTCCCATGCCATTCCCGGAGATGACAATCTGTTCAGCAGACAGATACCACCCATTGACGACAAGTGGTGGAAAGCCTTCGATGACCCGATGCTGGATTCATTGATTACGGTAGCCTCCACTCAAAACTATTCCGTACTTTCTGCCATGGCCCGTATGGATATGGCTAAATCCAACCTGCGGATAGAACGCGGCAGCTTTTTCCCTTCCATCTCATTGGACGGAGGATGGGCACGGCAGCAAAGCAGCGGCAATGTCAACGCACTTCCGCAATCCATTACCGGTGCATACAGTGCCTCGCTCAACGCCAGTTGGGAGCTGGACGTATTCGGAAGTATCCGCCAACGGGTAAAGGCACAGCGGGAAACCTTCATGGCAAGCAAGGAGGAATATACCTCTGTCATGGTATCCCTCTGTGCCCAGATAGCTTCTGCCTACATCGGACTCCGCGAACTGCAGCAAGAGCTAAGTGTAGTGACCCACAATTGCCATACCCAGGCAGCCGTACTTAACATTACCGAAGTACGCTACAAAACCGGACTGGTGTCCAAACTGGACGTTTCACAAGCCAAATCCGTATATTACAGTACCAAAGCCTCCATCCCACAACTGGAGGCAGGCATCAACCAATACATCACGACGCTCGCAATCTTACTCGGTACTTACCCCCAGCATATCCGCCCCATATTGGAGAAGCCCGGCAAACTGCCCGACTATATGGAACCCATAGGCATCGGTGTTCCTGCCGACCTGCTGCTCCGCCGCCCCGATATACGGCAAGCCGAACGCCAAGTCAACGCGCAGGCGGCAACACTCGGCGCATCTCAAAGTGACTGGCTGCCGCAAGTGTTCCTAAAAGGTTCCATCGGCTATTCCTCCCATGACTTGAAGGACTTGACTAAACGGAACAGTATGACGTTTGAAATTGCTCCAAGCATCAGCTGGACCTTATTCAGCGGTACCAAACTGGTGAATGCCACCCGTCTGGCACGTGCCCAGCTCGATGAATCCATTCACCAGTTCAACCAGACAGTGCTTACCGCCGTGCAGGAAACGGATAATGCCATGAACTCCTATCGCAACTCCATCCAACAGATTGTTGCCATGCGCGAAGTATGCAACCAGGGAGAAGAAACTCTGAAACTCTCCCTCGATTTGTACAAACAAGGACTTACTCCCTTCCAGAACGTACTGGACGCACTACGCTCACTCCTGACATACGAAAATCAGCTGGTGCAGGCACAAGGCAGCTCCTTGCTGCATCTGATAGCCTTATACCAGGCATTGGGAGGTGGATATGAAATGAATCAGAAATAAGAATATAAACTAAACCGAACCGTATATGAAAAATCAAATGTACATCACCCTGCTCATCCTGCCATTGCTGGCAACGGGATGCGGGGGAAGGAAAGAAACGGCACAAACGATGCCCGTTCCCGAGATAAGCGTGGCCCGTCCGACAGTGCAGAACATTACGCTGACGAAAGAATATCCGGGCTACCTGACTTCTGAAAAGACCGTAGACCTGGTAGGCAGAGTCAGCGGAACCTTACAGACCATCGCTTACGCTCCCGGCAGCCGGGTACGCCAGGGACAAGTACTTTTTGTCATCGAACCGACAGTCTATCAAGACAATGTGCGGCAGGCAGAAGCAGAACTCAACACTGCCCGCGCCAACCTGGAATACGCCCAAAACAACTACACACGTATGCAGGAAGCCATGAAAAGCGATGCTGTAAGCCGTATACAAGTGCTGCAAGCACAATCCAACGTGGCAACTTCGCAGGCTGCAGTGAGCAATGCGGAAGCAGCCCTGAACACAGCACGCACCAATCTGAGCTACTGCACCGTCCGTGCTCCCTTCGACGGCACCGTAAGCCGTAACCTGGTGGATGCCGGAGGCTATGTAGGCGGCAGCGTGCAGCCCGTCACATTGGCAACCATCTACAAAGACGACCATTTGTACACCTACTTCAATGTGGCAGACAACCAATGGCTCTCCATGCTGATGCAGCAGGGAGACAGTATCCCCCGGCAAGTGAGTGTCAGCCTGGGTAAAGACGAACTCCTCACTTATCCCGCACAGCTGGACTATCTTTCGCCCAACGTAGACTTGAACACCGGAACTTTGAACATCCGCGCCCGTCTCGACAACCCTAAAGGACTGTTGAAAAGCGGCCTCTACGTCAGCATCACCTTGCCCTACGGAGAGCAACAGCAGGCCATCCTGCTGCCGGACGCCTCCATCGGTACCGACCAGTTGGGGAAATACATATACGTAGTCAACGATTCGAATATAGTGCGCTACCGCCATATAGAAACCGGACAACTGATAGGGGACAGCCTGCGCCAGATAAGGGCAGGCATCACTCCCCGGGAGCGCTACGTCACCAAAGCACTGATGAAGGTAAGGGATGGAATGAAAGTACATCCCATTGACAACTAATATGAATTGATTAATACCAAAGCCTATGTTTTCAAAATTCTTCATAGACCGTCCTATCTTTGCTACCGTATTGGCGCTGCTCATCGTCGTAGCAGGACTGGTCACACTGGGCATCCTGCCCATTGCCCAATATCCGGACATCACACCACCCACCGTGCAGGTCAGTGCCGTATATCCCGGAGCCAATGCGCAGACGGTGGCACAAACCGTCGGCATCCCCATCGAGCAGCAAGTCAACGGAGTGGACGGAATGCTTTACATGTCCTCCAACTCCAGCTCATCGGGCGCTTACTCTCTTACCATTACTTTTGCCGTAGGCACAGACATTGATATGGCTACCGTGCAGGTCCAGAACCGGGTAAGCGTGGCCCAGTCGTCACTGCCTACTCCCGTTGTGGTGCAAGGCGTCACTGTGCAGAAACAGTCATCGAACATCGTGATGTTCCTCACGATGACGTCGGACAGCAAAGACTACGACGGACTTTACCTCAGCAACTATGCCAAGCTGAATCTCGTAGACCAGTTAACACGCGTGCCCGGTGTAGGCGCCGTCAATGTGATGGGAGCAGGGGACTACTCCATGCGTATCTGGCTCGACCCTGCCGCCATGCGCATCCGCTATCTTTCGCCGGCCGATGTATACCAAGCTATCCAATCACAGAATGTGGAGGTCAGCGCAGGTAACGTAGGGCAACCCATCGGCACAGACAATAAAAATGCCTATCAATACAGCCTGACCGTAAAAGGGCGCCTTACCTCACCCGAAGAGTTCGGCAACATTATCCTGCGTACCGAAACCGGAGGGAAGATACTCCGTCTGCGCGACGTGGCGCATATCGACCTGGGCTCGGCCTCTTACAGCGTAGTATCCCAACTGGACGGGAAACCCACCGCTGCCATCGCTATCTATCAGCAACCTGGCAGCAACTCGCTGGACGTTTCCAAAGGAGTAAAGGCAAAAATGCAGGAACTCTCGCAAAATTTCCCTGCAGGCATACAATACAATGTAACCCTGGACACTACGGATGTCATTCATGCTTCCATAGACGAAGTGATGGTGACGTTCCTTGAAACAACCCTGCTGGTAGTTCTCGTCATCTTCCTGTTCCTGCAGAACTGGCGGGCGGTCGTCATTCCCTGCATCACTATTCCGGTATCACTCATCGGCACACTGGCCGTCATGTCCTTGTTCGGCTTCTCCATCAATACGCTGACACTATTCGGACTGATACTTGCCGTGGCCATCGTGGTAGATGATGCCATTGTGGTGGTGGAGAACTCCACGCGTCTGCTGGACACGGGGCGCTACACCTCCCGCCAGGCTGTGACCGAAGCGATGGGAGAGATTACCGGCCCCATTGTCGGGGTAGTGCTGGTGCTGCTTGCCGTATTTATCCCGACAACACTCGTCAGCGGCATATCAGGACAACTGTATAAACAGTTTGCCTTGACCATTGCAGCCAGCACCGTACTTAGCGGATTCAACTCATTGACCCTTACTCCGGCACTCTGTGCCTTGATGCTGCAACCTACCCGGCCTTCCAAAAATCCCCTATATCGGGGGTTCAACCATCTGTACGACAAGACACAAGGAGTCTACGACCGGATAGTGGAGTACCTGCTCCAACGCCCTGTCGCTTCCATCGTTTCATATGCGGTTTTCACATTGATTGCTGTCCTGCTGTTTGTCAAATGGCCGTCCACATTTGTTCCGGAAGAAGATGACGGCTATTTCCTCGCAGTGGTACAGCTTCCCCCTGCATCGAGCCTGGAGCGCACCCAAGCCGTAGGAAAGCAGATAAATAAGATTCTCGATTCTTACCCCGAAATAAAGGACTACATCGGCATATCCGGCTTCTCCGTGATGGGAGGTGGAGAGCAAAGCAATGCGGCCACTTACTTCATCGTACTGAAAAACTGGAATGAACGCAAGGGAAAGGAACATACGGCTGAAGCCGTAGTACAGCGCTTCAATATGGAAGTATATGGCATCCAGGAAGCAGAGATATTTGCCATGGTCCCGCCTGCCATCCCCGGACTGGGAGCTACCGGAGGCCTGCAACTCCAATTGGAAGACCGCCACAACCTCGGCGCCACCGAGATGCAGCGTGCTGTAGAGACCTTGATGGAGCATTACCGCAATTATCCGGCACTGGCATCGGTCAGCAGCCAGTACCAAGCCAATGTACCGCAATATTTTTTGAATATAGACCGCGACAAGGTACAGTTGATGGGTATCCCGCTGAACAGTGTATTCACCGCCTTGGGTTACTATATGGGGGAGGCCTACGTCAACGACTATGTACAGTTCGGACACATCTACCAAGTGAAATTGGGGGCGGGCGACCGTGCCCAGCGTGTCATCGACGATGTTCTGAAATTGAGCGTTCCCAATGCATCGGGAGAAATGGTACCTTTCTCTTCCTTCACCCGGGTGGAAGAGCAGTTAGGCATGGACCAGATAAACAGATATAACATGTACTCCACAGCAGCCGTGACCTGCAATGTGGCTCCGGGCAGTAGTTCGGGAGAGGGTATCCGGCAAATGGAAAGTCTAATCAAAGAGCATCTCGGAGACGAGTTCGGCTATGAATGGACTTCGGTAGCCTATCAGGAGACGCAGGCGGGAACCACGACGACTGTCGTATTCGTCATGGCACTGCTGGTTGCCTTCCTTGTACTCGCCGCACAATACGAAAGCTGGACCAGTCCGGTAGCTGCCGTAATGGGACTTCCGGTTGCACTGCTCGGTGCCATGCTGGGATGCTATGTCATGGGGACTCCGGTCAGCATCTACACACAAATTGGAATCATTCTGCTTGTCGCCTTGTCTGCCAAAAACGGTATTCTGATTGTGGAGTTTGCACGTGACTTTCGTGCACAAGGCAATTCAATCCGCGATGCGGCATTCCAGGCCGGACATATCCGCCTGCGACCTATTCTGATGACATCGCTTGCATTCGTATTCGGGGTTATGCCGCTGCTTTTTGCAACCGGAGCAGGGGCGGGAAGCCGTATTGCACTGGGAGCCGCCGTAGTGTTCGGTATGGCACTGAATACCTTGCTTGCCACGGTCTATATTCCTAATTTCTACGAATTGATGCAGAAGTTGCAGGAGAAGTTCAGTAAGAAACAATAGGGAGGATGAGCTACAAGTTATGGATTATGGGTTATAGGCTATCACACTTATAGCTCATAATCCATAACTCATTTTAGCAACTTGCTGCTAAAAGTTGTATCTTTGCGTGCGAATTGCCTCTTAAAGAAATTGAAGTTATGAAAGCATATTTCATCGCCATACTTACCTTATTCACTTGTATAGCTACCGTCGTCCGGGCGCAGCAAATGTCTGAACTTGAAAACCGGATTGACAGTCTGCTCAATGGCAAGAAAGCCACCGTTGGTATAGCCGTATGGACAGACAAAGGAGACATGCTCCGGTATAACGACCATGTACACTTCCCCTTGCTCAGTGTATTCAAATTCCATGTGGCACTGGCCGTACTGGACAAGATGGATAAGCAAAGCATCAGTCTGGACAGCATTGTTTCCATAAAGGCATCCCAAATGCCGCCCAATACCTACAGCCCCCTGCGGAAGAAGTTTCCCGACCAGGATTTCACGATTACGCTTAGGGAACTGATGCAATACAGCATTTCCCAAAGCGACAACAATGCCTGCGACATCTTGATAGAATATGCAGGAGGCATCAAACATATCAATGACTATATCCACCGGTTGAGTATCGACTCCTTCAACCTCTCGGAAACAGAAGACGGCATGCACTCCAGCTTCGAGGCTGTATACCGCAACTGGAGTACTCCTTCCGCTATGGTCCGACTACTGAGAACGGCTGATGAAAAAGAGTTGTTCTCCAACAAGGAGCTGAAAGACTTCTTGTGGCAGACCATGATAGATACTGAAACCGGTGCCAACAAACTGAAAGGTATGTTGCCAGCCAAAACCGTAGTAGGACACAAGACCGGCTCTTCCGACCGCAATGCCGACGGTATGAAAACTGCAGATAATGATGCCGGCCTCGTTATCCTTCCCGACGGCCGGAAATACTACATTGCCGCCTTCGTCATGGACTCATACGAGACGGATGAGGACAATGCGAACATCATCGCCCGCATATCACGCATGGTATATGATGCGATGAGATGAGAGAGGCAAGGGGGCTATTGGTAGCTCCTCCTATAAGTTTTGATACTCGGGTATATCCTGCAGAAAAGTATAGCTGTTGTGCTCGTAATCTATGCGGCAACAATAATGCTGAAGCCCGTTGCTGACAATCAGATAATCCACTTTCAGCACCATGTTGTAGCGGGTAATCTGGTCGAAAACCTTTTGGGTGATTTCTATTTCAGGCGCCTTGTATTCCACAATCATCCGGGCGGTAAGGTCGCGTCGATAGAGCACTGTATCACAGCGTTTCTTTGTACCGTTCAGCTGTACCTGCACCTCATTTGCCATAAGCGCCTGCGGATACCCCTTGTGAGCAAGAAGAAAGTGGACGAAGTGCTGCCGCACCCATTCTTCAGGGGTCAAGGCGACATAACGACGACGGATTACATCGAAAATAACATTTTTTCCGTTCCTTGCGGCAATTTTAGCATCGAATGCTGGTAGGTTTAACGATAACATTTACTACATTTGTAAGTTAAATAATGGTTCCCGTCTTTTGGGAACACAAATTTAATGAAATCTTATGAAAACAAAAGAAGAAATCGTAGCCAATTGGCTGCCCCGTTACACAAAGCGTAACCTGGAGGATTTTGGAGAGTACATTCTGTTGACCAACTTCAACAAGTACGTAGAGATTTTCGCAGAAAAGTTCAATGTTCCCATTCTCGGTAAAGATGCCAACATGATATCTGCCAGTGCAGAAGGAATGACCATCATTAATTTTGGTATGGGAAGTCCTAATGCCGCCATTATCATGGACTTGCTGAGTGCTATCAAGCCCAAGGCATGTCTGTTTCTGGGTAAGTGCGGCGGTATAGACAAGAAAAATAGAATAGGGGACCTCATCCTTCCCATTGCCGCCATCCGTGGCGAGGGTACCTCCAACGACTACTTCCCACCTGAAGTCCCGTCACTCCCGGCATTTATGCTGCAACGTGCCGTTTCTTCTGCCATCCGCGATTATGCCCGTGACTACTGGACCGGTACCGTATACACCACCAACCGCCGCATTTGGGAACATGACGAGGAATTCAAAGAATATCTGAAGAAAACCCGTGCCATGGCTGTCGATATGGAAACGGCAACCCTATTCAGCTGCGGTTTTGCCAATCATATTCCCACGGGAGCTCTTCTGCTGGTTTCAGACCAACCGATGATTCCGGAAGGTGTAAAAACCGATAAAAGCGACAATCTGGTGACCCAGAATTATGTAAAGGAGCATGTTGAAATCGGCATCGCATCCTTGCGCATGATTATTGATGAAAAGAAAACCGTAAAACACTTGAAGTTCGACTGGTAATCCGTTACGGGACATCCCTCGTATAGCACTTACTTTATTATATGGCAAAACAAGAAACAACCTGTGATGATATTCTAAAAGAGTTGAGAGCCAAGCAATACCGCCCCGTCTACTATCTCATGGGCGAGGAATCGTATTACATAGACCTCATCTCCGACTATATTGTAGACAACGTTCTCACTGACACCGAAAAGGAATTCAACCTGACCGTAGTCTATGGTGCAGATGTCGATATAGCCACTGTCATCAATGCGGCCAAGCGCTATCCGATGATGTCCGAACGCCAGGTCGTAGTCGTAAAGGAAGCGCAGGCCATCCGCAACATGGAGGAGCTTTCATACTACCTGCAAAAACCGTTGAACTCCACCATTCTTGTTCTATGCCACAAACATGGGGTGCTGGACAGAAGAAAGAAGCTGGCGGCCGAAATAGAGAAGGTGGGAGTTCTATTCGAATCCAAGAAGGTGAAGGATGCCCAGTTACCGGCATTCATCACCTCATACATGAAGCGCAAAGGTGTAGACTTGGATCCTAAAGCCACCTCCATGCTTGCCGATTTCGTAGGTACGGACCTCAGCCGCCTTACAGGAGAACTGGAAAAACTGATTATAACTCTTCCAAAAGGTCAGACACGCGTCACCCCCGAACAGATAGAACGTAACATCGGAATCAGTAAGGATTATAATAACTTTGAACTTCGCAGTGCCATTGTAGAAAAAGACATACTAAAGGCCAATAAAATAATAAAATATTTTGAAGAAAATCCGAAAACAAACCCTATCCAGATGACTTTATCTTTACTTTTCGGCTTCTTCTCCAACTTGATGTTGGCTTATTATGCACCCGAAAAGACGGAGCAGGGTATTGCCAGTTTCATAGGATTAAAGACTCCCTGGCAGTCGCGCGAATACCTAAGTGCCATGCGCCGTTACAGCGGAGTAAAGACCATGCAGATAATCGGAGAAATTCGATATGCAGATGCCAAATCCAAAGGAGTAGGAAATTCCTCCCTAAGCGATGGAGATATCCTCCGGGAATTGGTCTTTAAGATTCTACATTAACTTCCATACAGCATACTTTTCCATAAAAAGGGAAAAGCATAAAACAGACTGATTTGATATCATTATGTCATTTTTAGGGGGATTTATCCCCCTTTTTTCTATTTCGGCCCTTAGCATAGACAGTAAAATAGGAGATAATAATCATATTTACAGCAAATTACGTTCATTTATAAGCTCTGAGAATCGTGTTTTTATAACGAATCGACCAATTATACAGAAATAAAGCAAGGATTTAAGTCTTGAAGACTAGAAAATAAATAAAGCATCTTATTTTCTTATTTATGTCACATCTTTTCTCCTTTAGTAAAAAGAAGAGATGGAGCAATTCAGCTTTAAATCGTCATATATGAAATCTGTTACACTTTTCAAGAGTACAATAGTTGTAATACACAACTAGGATAATTGACTATTGTGAATTTAATACATTACATAAATATCTATATGACGGGTGTACTATAACATATGTGATATTATATTTGAAAACACAAATGTAATAAGTAATATTTAATATCGCAAACTGATGGTTTACAAAAATAATAGAGTAGGGGTTAACCCATGTAATTATAATCGATAAATATGTATATATCAATTATATACGATAATTAATCAAATCATTAAATTATATATTATATAAAATGAGCGACAAACAAATGTAATACAGCATTTACCATCAAAAAACAACTATATAATATGCTAATAATTAGACAAATATATTATTTTATTAAACTTACGATAAACACCTATTTTACTCGTAATTTGTATTATAGCATTTGTAATGATGAATATTGTAATAATAACATTTCATCTGTAAACTTTAAAATATCACATTTTTAATTTGCTTTTGTGATGTCGTTTTTTTACTTTTGTAATCCAATAAATAACATGTACAATTGTAATAACACATAAACCATGAGTATAAAAGACAGGTTCAAAATGGTTATGGACCGGGAGAAACTGACAGCAGGAGCTTTTGCCGAGAGTATCGGCGTGGCCCAAGCCACCATTTCTCACATCTTGGGTCCGCGTAACAAATATCCAAGTACGGAAGTCATTCTCCGATTGCATCAACGATACAACGACATAAACTTGGAGTGGCTGCTTACCGGAAAAGGTAATATGAGTAATAATCCGGATTCACCCGAAAACGATGGATTCGACTATCCTTTATTCGCCGAGAATCCGGAAAATCTGTCCAACGGGCCGGAAGAATCTAAAAATCGCAAGGAAATTGCATTAGAGACAGCCCTAAAATCGCCTAAAGAGATTGTAAAACAAGAGATTATCTACAAAGAAAGACCTCCCAGAAAAATCACAGAAATAAGAATTTTCTTTGATGACAATACCTACGAGACTTTCAAACCGGAAAATTAAGGAATGAGAATGGAAATAGACTAACGCCCCGGCATAAAAAAGAAACGGGTTCATTTTATTCTGCACTCGGTTTACACTATCTTTGCACCCGAAAGAAAAACATCCCTCTTTATAGATATGAAAAAGTATATTTTAGATCTGACAGTGACAGAGAACCTCCGCTTGCATGCCAACTACGTGTTGTTGAAGCTGACTTCTCCATCCCCACTTCCGGAAATGCTTCCGGGACAATTTGCAGAGATTCGCGTGGACGGCTCGCCTACCACTTTTTTGCGCCGCCCCATCTCCATCAATTATGTAGATAGACAACGGAACGAGGTCTGGTTCTTAATCCAACTTGTAGGCGACGGAACCAAGCGATTAGGAGAAGCAAAAGCAGGCGATATAATCAATGTAGTGCTTCCGTTGGGAAACTGCTTCACAATGCCTGAAAAGCCCTCAGACAAGCTCTTATTGGTAGGTGGAGGTGTAGGTACAGCTCCTATGTTATATTTAGGCGAACAGCTCGCCAAGAAAGGTTGCAAGCCAACATTCCTGCTGGGTGCCAGAAGTGACAAAGATTTGCTTCAATTGGAACAATTTGCCGCCTATGGCGAGGTGTATACCACCACCGAAGATGGCAGCCACGGAGAGAAGGGATACGTAACACAACACTCCATATTAAATAAGGTGTGCTTTGAGCAGATATATACTTGCGGCCCCAAACCGATGATGATGGCAGTAGCAAAGTATGCCAAAAGTAAAGGCATCAGTTGCGAAGTATCTTTGGAAAATATGATGGCGTGTGGCATAGGCGCTTGTCTATGCTGTGTAGAAAATACCACGGAAGGTCATTTGTGCGTATGTAAAGAAGGTCCGGTTTTTAATATAAACAAACTATTATGGCAGATTTAAGTGTAAATATTGGTGAATTACAAATGAATAATCCGGTGATGACTGCATCCGGAACATTCGGATATGGTGAAGAATTCGCCGATTTCATCGAACTATCGCGAATAGGCGGTATTATTGTAAAGGGAACCACTCTTCACAAACGTGAAGGCAATCCATATCCGCGCATGGCAGAGACTCCTTCGGGTATGTTAAACGCTGTGGGACTGCAAAATAAGGGTGTTCATTACTTTGTTGAACACATCTATCCCCGCATCAAGGACATTCAGACCAACATGATTGTGAATGTTTCGGGTTCTGCCATCGAAGACTATGCCGAAACAGCCGCAATCATTAATGAACTTGACAAAATTCCTGCCATAGAATTGAACATCTCTTGCCCCAACGTGAAGCAAGGAGGAATGGCATTCGGTGTTACCGCCAAGGGCGCCGAAGAAGTGGTGAAAGCCGTGCGCTCAGTTTACAAAAAGACACTTATCGTAAAGCTCTCCCCGAACGTTACCGACATCACTGAAATAGCCCGCGCAGCCGAAAATGGCGGTGCAGACAGTGTTTCCCTCATCAATACCCTGCTGGGAATGGCTATAGACGCGGAACGCAGGCGTCCGATACTCTCCACTGTAACCGGTGGCATGTCCGGTGCGGCCGTGAAACCCATTGCCTTACGTATGGTATGGCAAGTAGCCAAAGCGGTAAAAATCCCCGTCATAGGCTTGGGAGGTATCATGAACTGGAAAGATGCTGTGGAATTCATGCTTGCAGGTGCCTCTGCCATCCAGATTGGTACGGCAAACTTCATTGATCCGGCGGTTACAGTGAAAGTGGTAGAAGGAATAAATGACTATCTTGACAGACACGGTTATCAGTCTATAAAGGATATTATCGGTGCACTCGAGGTATAAAGAATAACAAGAGATTGCCATTCGCAATATATATTCATAAAAAAGGACATTCATTGACGAATGTCCTTTTTCTTTTTATTTACATCAGTAAACTTACTCTCCCAACAAATCCGGACGCAATCTACGGGTCCTTTCCAACGACTGTTGCAGCTCCCATTCCTTAATCTTGGCCTCATGTCCGGAGAGTAAAATATCCGGAACCTTCCATCCATTGTAATCAGCGGGACGTGTATAGACCGGTGCGGCCAGCAGATTGTCCTGAAAAGAATCTGAAAGTGCAGACTGCTCATCAGAAATCACTCCCGGAATGATACGGATGATGGCATCTGCCATGACAGCCGCCGCCAGTTCTCCGCCAGTCAACACATAGTCGCCGATACTGATTTCCTTGGTGATGAGATGCTCGCGAATCCGGTAATCTATCCCTTTGAAATGCCCGCAGAGAATGATGAGATTCTGGGCAAGGGAAAGAGTATTTGCCATCGGCTGATTGAACTGCTCACCATCGGGGGTCGTAAAGATAACCTCGTCGTAATCCCGCTCGGCCTTCAAGGCGTTGATACACCGCTCTATCGGCTCTATCTTCATGACCATTCCGGCAAAGCCGCCAAACGGATAATCGTCTACACGACGGTACTTATCTTCCGTATAATCACGAAGATTATGGATATGTATCTCTGCAAGCCCTTTATTTTGAGCACGTTTCATAATGGAGCAGTTAAAGAATCCCTCAATCATCTCCGGCAAAACTGTGATAATGTCAATGCGCATATAACTTTATTTTAGCTATTTCAAGCTGCAAAAGTACAAATATTCGGGGAGAAACCCGTATTTTTGCGTTCAAACAATCCGAAAACCCTATGACTGTAAAAGAAAAAATAGACCAGCTCCGTGCGGAATTACACCAGCACAACTACAATTATTATGTGCTGAATGCTCCTGAAATATCCGACAAGGAGTTTGACGACCTGATGCACGAGCTACAAGACTTAGAGAAAGAACATCCTGAATACCAAGATGATAATTCGCCCACGATGCGTGTAGGGAGTGATTTGAATAAGAACTTCACACAAGTGGCACACAAATATCCCATGCTTTCATTGGGAAACACCTATTCTGAAAACGAAGTGACCGACTTTTACGAACGGGTAAAGAAAGCGTTGAATGAGGATTTTGAAATCTGCTGCGAGCTGAAGTATGACGGTACTTCCATCTCGCTGACTTACGAGGATGGCAAACTGGTGCGTGCCGTCACCCGTGGCGACGGCGAAAAGGGTGATGACGTGACGGACAATGTAAAGACAATCCGAACGATTCCACTGGTCCTCCATGGGAATTATCCTAAATCATTCGAAATCAGAGGGGAAATCCTGATGCCCTGGGTGGTTTTCGAAGAACTGAACCGGGAAAAGGAAGCACGTGAGGAACCGCTTTTCGCCAATCCGCGCAACGCTGCTTCCGGTACCTTGAAGTTGCAGAATTCCGCCATCGTAGCATCCAGAAAGCTGGATGCTTATCTCTACTATCTATTGGGAGAGGAATTGCCCTGCGACGGCCATTACGAGAATCTGCAAGCCGCCGCCAGCTGGGGATTTAAAACATCAGAGCACACCAGAAAAGCCCACAGCCTGGAGGAAGTCTTCGAATACATCAATTATTGGGACACGGAGCGTAAGAACCTTCCGGTAGCTACTGATGGTATTGTACTAAAAGTCAACAGCTTGAGACAACAAAAGAATTTGGGATTCACAGCCAAGTCCCCCCGGTGGGCCATCGCATACAAATTCCAGGCAGAACGTGCACTGACACGCTTGAATAGGGTTACCTACCAAGTAGGACGTACCGGCACAGTCACTCCGGTTGCCAATCTGGACCCCGTACAACTGTCCGGCACCATTGTGAAACGTGCCTCCCTGCACAATGCAGATATTATCGAGGGGCTGGACCTGCATATAGGCGACATGGTGTATGTGGAAAAAGGCGGTGAAATCATCCCCAAAATAACCGGTGTCGATAAGGATGCCCGCAGTATGCTTATCGGTGAAAAAGTGAAGTTCATCACCCATTGTCCCGAATGCGGCAGCAAACTGATACGTTTTGAAGGAGAAGCAGCCCACTATTGCCCCAATGAAACCGCTTGTCCTCCGCAGATTAAAGGGAAAATAGAGCATTTCATCAGCCGCAAAGCCATGAATATAGACGGACTGGGACCTGAAACAGTAGATATGTTCTACCGATTGGGGCTGATAAAGGATACTGCAGATTTATACCAGCTCAAAACCGATGACATCAAGAACCTGGAACGGATGGGCGAAAAATCGGCAGAAAACATAGTCAACGGTATTGCGGCAAGTAAAGAAGTGCCATTCGAAAGAGTGCTCTTTGCACTGGGCATACGCTTCGTGGGAGAAACGGTTGCCAAGAAAATAGCCAAGTCCTTTACGGACATCGAAGAGCTGGAAAACGCAGACCTCGAAAAGCTGAAAAACATCGATGAAATCGGTGAAAAAATAGCGCAGAGCATTATAACCTACTTCTCCAATCCTGTCAACAGAGAGCTGGTGGAACGGCTGAAATCGAACGGTCTGCAACTCCACCGGACAGAAGAAGACCTCAGCGGATACACCGACAAACTGGCGGGCCAGTCCATCGTCATCAGCGGCGTATTCACCCACCACTCACGGGACGAATACAAAGAGATGATTGAAAAGAACGGTGGAAAAAACGTCGGCAGTATCTCCTCCAAAACCAGCTTTATCCTGGCCGGAGAAAATATGGGACCTGCCAAACTGGAGAAAGCGCAGAAACTGGGAGTAAAGATTATGAGCGAAGATGAGTTTTTGGCATTGATATCCTAACAAATTTCCACAAAAAGCTTTTTTATGGCTTATATTTGTAGGGTAAATCGAAAAAATTCGTACTTTTGCGAGTCATTTAATTAGAGATTACTTTATAATACTCATGATACAGACAAGATTGAAAGGAATGGGGGTAGCGCTGATTACTCCATTTAAAGAGGATGAAAGCGTTGATTACGATGCGTTGATGCGTTTGGTAGACTATCAACTTCAAAACAATACCGACTTTTTATGTGTGCTCGGCACCACGGCAGAAACTCCGACTCTGACTGAAGAAGAGAAAAAGAAAATCAAGAAAATGGTCATCGAGCGAGTGAACGGAAGAATTCCTATCCTGCTGGGCGTAGGTGGAAACAACACCCGGGCCATAGTGGAAACACTGAAAAATGACGATTTCACCGGAGTAGATGCCATTCTATCCGTCGTTCCATATTACAACAAGCCATCGCAAGAAGGTATATATCAGCATTATAAGGCCATTTCTGAAGCAACGGATTTGCCGATTGTGCTTTATAATGTCCCCGGTCGTACCGGCGTGAACATGAAGGCAGAAACAACCCTGCGCATTGCACGTGATTTCAAGAATGTGATAGCCGTCAAAGAAGCTTCGGGCGACATCACGCAGATGGACGACATCATCAAAAACAAACCGGCCAATTTCGACGTTATTTCGGGCGATGACGGCATCACCTTCCCTCTGATTACCCTGGGGGCCGTCGGCATTATCTCGGTCATCGGAAACGCGTTCCCACGTGAGTTCAGCCGTATGGTACGTCTGGCACTGCAAGGGGACTATGCCAATGCATTGACCATTCACCACAAATTTGCCGAATTATTCAAGCTTCTGTTTGTAGACGGCAACCCTGCCGGAGTAAAAGCCATGCTGAATGTAATGGGAATGATTGAGAACAAGCTCCGCCTGCCATTGGTGCCGACCAGAATCACTACTTTCGAAGCCATGCGCAAGATTCTGGATGAATTGAACATCAAATGCTAAGGCCTTATACCGCCCCTATAGGATATTAATTTCCAGTATACAACATATTAATATCAGATATGCAAGGAGTTAATTTTGTGGAAACACGGAATTAACTCCTTCTTTTTTTCCTATGTGACTATATTTATCAGTACAATAATCCCAAAACAGTCTACTGATTACGTTATAAAGCAAAAAGACATCTGGTTAAATCGAGAAAAAGACGTCTCTAGCTCAATCAAGACAAGACTATTATTTCAGCTAATCTATTAGTTCACAACACTGAACACTTTGTTTCAGCAGAGAAAAACACTTTGTTTTTATATGATGGAACAAAGTGTTCAGTCAAGGGAAACAAAGTGTTCTCCATAATGAAACAAAGTGTTTAGTTAAGGGAAACAGTTTGTTTCATTATGGAGAACACGCGCCAGTGCCATACAAGGGAAGAACATCAACTATATGCCATTGCTGTAAAAACAAAGAACCTCCGCAAGTTTTCTTGCGGAGGTTCTTTGTGATCGCGACAGGATTCAAACCTGTAACCGGCTGATCCGTAGTCAGCTACTCTATTCAGTTGAGCTACGCGACCCTTAAAAAAATTATGAAAACTTGTGACCGCGACAGGATTCAAACCTGTAACCGGCTGATCCGTAGTCAGCTACTCTATTCAGTTGAGCTACGCGACCCTTAAAAAAATTATGAAAACTTGTGACCGCGACAGGATTCAAACCTGTAACCGGCTGATCCGTAGTCAGCTACTCTATTCAGTTGAGCTACGCGGCCTCTTTGTTTAACGGGTGCAAAGATACGTACTTTTTCCGAATTAGCAAACGATATACAAACTTTTTTTGAAGAAATTTATTCGACAAAGCGATAATTAAACAACTGCCAGCCGATGGTCATCCCCACATTCCACTCCCTTCTCGGTGAGCTATAATGATTTACATAAGCAGAGATGGCTCCGAAGGGCAAATGACAAATAACAGAAACTTCTCCCATATACTCAAAGCGGGAGAATGCTTTTCCATAATATGCTTTATTCAATGCATTCTTTTTTATCGGAAAAATCGGTGTAAAGCCATAAAATTCTGTCCGGAACTGGAACATGTCGTTCAAAACATATATGGGTTTGATACCGGCAGCCACATACTGGTTGGCACGAAAAGCTTCATTGTACATCAGTTTACTATGCGGAGTCGGTGCAAATTCTCCTGCCTGCATCATGGTTGCCGTATAATTCTCAGAGAAATTTTTCGACGAATACAGTGCTTCTGCCATCCATCCCAGGGTGAACTTCGGCCCCATTGTGTGATATGCCTCTTTCATATAAGAAATTTGCAACCATGATTGCCGTTCTTGCGGAGAAGGACTGTACCCTTCTTGCGGATTCCCCGGTTCAAATCTTTCCCTCCCGGTAAATACCTGGGCTATCAGTTTCTCCAGATAGCCTTTTGTCGCGTATTGCCGCGTATTCAGGGTACTCCCATAGAAACCGATGGAACCTCCCAAAAGTTTGTAGGTACTTCTGTCCGAACGGTCCTTATCGAAATCTATTACGCTGGATTGAAAGTAGTTATCTTCCAGTTGGCCATATCCCAGACTGAACTCCGCACGCTTATTGGCCAAAAACGGCAAGGCAACCATCAACTTCACAAAACGTTCGTCCTTTGAATTGAATGAAGGTTTGTCATTCCTGGAAAACAGCTTGTCCTTCTTGTAGTAATCGAAGGTACTGATTGAAGCAATAAAACGAAAGGACGTAGATATGTGGGTAGGCAAATCAATCTTACCCATCAACTGGGCATTATTATAAATCTTACCCAACTGACCGTCAAAAGTGATTTCCTTGGAATAATAATTCAAGTTCTGATATCCTATTCCCAAATAGATTTGATTTGAGCTCGTGGTAGAGACACTGCCCCCCAGACGCACGGAAAAATTATCCTCCATCTTCACCTTCAAATGCAGCTCATACAAATCGGATTCCGAATCATACACAGCATGAGGAACTATTTCCGAAATCATATTATCTGCCAGCAAACGAAAATACCCGCGCTTCAAGTCTTCATAAGTAAAGACTTCATGCTCTTCATCATGGAACTCTTTTTTGATGTAGGCTTGCTGTTGGGCATTCGCCCCTTCAATAATGATATCCCGAAAACGGAATTGAGGCAGGTTACTCCGGAAGACAAGACGCCTCAAACGCACATTATCAGCATTCACCCTACGATGAACACGGCTTTTGATGGAATCCATCATATTAAGGGTACGATTGTAACCTATATCGTGCAATTCCTGCAGACGGTCAAAATCCAGCAAGTTGACATCATCATATTTGAAGGTCATGACTATACCCAACGAGTCCGGAATGGAGTAATCGGTCTTCTGCATAATCATATTCTCCAATTGGCTCATCAGGTCATTCTCCTTCGGCTTACCGGGATTGGCCGCTACCACACTGCCAATAATGACATCCGGATGAAAATCCTCCCGCATCACATCCGTAGGGAAATTATTGTAAATGCCGCCATCATAAGCAAGCGTACTGTCTATTTCTATCGGTTTGAAGACAAATGGAAAGCTCATGGAAGCACGTACCGCATCTCCCAAATCCCCTTTACTCAATACCAATGGCTTTTTATTGTACACATCGGATGCTATACAGCGAAAAGGAACAAACAGTTTGTTGAAATTACCGCCACATGCAGCCGTAGCACGTGCAAACAATTCCACAAATACCAGGTTCATCTGTATGGGGTTGACCATGCTTGTGGGAAGTATCTGGGGCTTTATATGCAGCGAGTCCCTAAAAGCAAAACGGATATTAAAAAATTCCGGTGAAGGACGATTCTTCTTAAAATAATACTCGTATTTAGGCTCCACTTTGCCCGAATACCAACGCTTAAAGTCGGGAGAGCGCAACAGCGCCTCCATATCGTCCGGGGAATACCCCATAGCATACAGAGAACCGATGATAGCTCCCATAGAGGTTCCGGTTATATAATCAATGGGGATATTATTCTCTTCCAAAGCCCGGATAATGCCTATATGAGTCATGCCTTTTGCTCCACCGCCACTCAGTACAAGCCCCACTTTCTGAGCTTGTAAAATAAAGCCACATAGAAGAAACGAAAAAAACAATAAAACTCTTTTCATAACTATGCTATTCCGAGTAAGATAAATGTTCATTGCCCCAAATATAAACAATAGTTTCTAAAAATGCCGTATTCAACGAAGAAAATCACACCCTAATTGGTGAAAATGAATAAAAAAAGGGTATTGCGACTCCGAAGAATCACAATACCCTTGCATATATTAAATGCAAATTTAAAGGGGCTTATTTTATCAGGTCAATGCTTCTCTTGACAAAGTTGTTCAAAGCTTCACCTTTCAACATACCATTCTGCAGCAGTGCCAAATCTATCAGTTGACGGACAACCTTATTCTTGGCAGCATAATCGGCGAAGATGCCTTCTTTCTGTGTTTTCAGTTCGTCCCACTTCTTATCCAGCTCATTCACTTTATCCTTTTCGGCAGTCGGTATATCCTCATCTTTCTTGCCTTCCTGCTTCTTTTTCAGGTCAGTACGCTGCTTGTTCACTTCATCCATCTCTGCCTGAACCGGAGCAACGGCAGCAGCACATTCCTTATCTTCATCTGCCAGAACTTCTTTTACCAGCTTATGGTCTGAATTCAATACCAGGTTAAACATATCCGGCATTTCGCCATAGAAGCTCATTCCAGCCTGGATATTCGCCATTTCCTTCATACGGCGCATGTACTCGCTCTGAGTTATCATGATAGGAGTGGCATTTTCGCCCAAAGCCTGCGCCGTGATGTTGAACTCCGTCTTATCCATCTTGGGCAACTGGCTCTTGAAGATGGAAGAAAGAACTTCCTGCTTGCCGGCTTCCAACGCTTCGTTCTTCTTGTCTTCCTTGACAATCAGATTATCAATAATATCGCTGTCTACACGAGTGAAGCGAACCTTTTCGAACTTCTGTTCCAACATGCTCACCACCGCAATGTCCAGCTGTCCATCCATCAACAGCACATTGTATCCTTTATTCGTAGCGGCCTCTATGTAGCTGTATTGTTCATCTTTATTGTTGGCATACAGATAAATCAGATTTCCATCCTTATCCGTCTGGTTATCTTTAATCAACGTCTTATACTCTTCGAAAGTATAATATTTGCTGTCTGTATCGGTGAAAAGGGCAAAATCCTTGGCTCTATCATAGAAATCTTCCTGCGTAAGCATTCCGTAGTTGATGAAGATTTTCAAGTCATTCCACTTTTCCTCAAACTGTTTACGGTCATTCTTGAAGATAGACTGCAAACGGTCTGACACCTTCTTCGTGATATATGTAGAAATCTTCTTCACGTTGGCATCGCTCTGCAAATAAGAACGGGAAACGTTCAATGGAATGTCCGGTGAATCGAGCACACCATGCAGCAGGGTCAAGAAGTCGGGAACAATACCTTCTACCGAATCCGTCACATATACCTGGTTGCAATAAAGCTGAATCTTATTCTTGTTCAACTCGATGTTGCTTTTCACTTTGGGGAAGTACAGAATACCGGTAAGGTGGAACGGATAATCCACATTCAGATGAATCCAGAATAAAGGTTCGTCGGACATAGGATAAAGGTCACGGTAGAACTTCTTGTAATCTTCATCTTTCAATTCGCTGGGTTTCAGCGTCCACAACGGGTTGGAGTCATTGATGATATTATCCTCGGCAGTTTCAACCTGCTTGCCGTCTTTCCATTCTTTCTTCTTGCCGAATGCAACCGGAATAGGGAGGAAGCTGCAATACTTCTTCAACAAAGAAGAAATGCGCGCTTCTTCAAGGAACTCCTTGCAGTCATCGTCTATATAGAGAACGATATCCGTACCACGTTCAGCCTTATCAGTGTCTTCAATCGTAAACTCCGGACTGCCATCGCAAGTCCACTTTACAGCCTGGGCGCCTTCCTGATAGGACTTAGTGATGATTTCGACTTTCTTGGCAACCATAAAAGCCGAATAGAACCCCAATCCAAAATGACCGATGATGGCATTGGCATCGTTTTTATATTTCTCAAGGAAGTCATTGGCACCAGAGAAAGCTATCTGGTTAATATACTTGTCTATTTCTTCAGCCGTAAGCCCAATACCATGATCGGACACCGTAATGGTATCTTTTCCCAGCGAAACATGTACGGTTAAATCGCCAACTTCACCCTTGAACTCACCGATAGAGGAGAGTGTTTTCAGCTTCTGTGTAGCATCAACCGCGTTAGAAACCAACTCACGGAGAAAAATTTCATGATCACTATACAAGAATTTTTTAATGACGGGGAAGATATTCTCAGTAGTTACCCCAATATTACCTTTTTGCATACTACATTTATATTTTTTAGATTTATATTTTTAATTATTCCGGCAGATATAGCACAAAAAAAATGCCAGCCCATAAGGACTGACATTTTGACGGTTTTTATAAAGAACTGCTTATACCTTCTTGATGCTCAGCTCATCTTTTTCTTTGTCTACTGATACATTTACCGTATCACCCGGCTGTAACTCTGCCGCCACTATCAGCTCGGAAAGTCCATCCTCCAAGTGGTTCTGAATGGCACGCTTCAATGGGCGCGCACCAAACTGTACATCGTACCCTTTCGAAGCAAGGAATGTCTTTGCATCATCCTCCACAACCAGCTTGTAACCAATTGCTTCAACCCGTTCGTACAAGCCTTTCAGCTCAATGTCCACAATCTTTGTGATAGCCTCCAAGGAGAGCTGGTCGAAAGTAATGATTTCATCCAAACGATTCAAAAATTCGGGAGCAAAAGTCTTGTTCAGAGCCTTTTGTATCACACTGCGCGAATGTTCATTGTCATCCGTGCGGTTTTGCGCCGCAAAACCTACGCCACGGCCAAACTCCTTCAACTGCCGCGTACCGATATTGGAGGTCATAATGATAACCGTATTCTTGAAATCGATGGTTCTGCCATAATTGTCAGTCAAACGACCTTCATCCAGTACCTGGAGCAAGATGTTGAACACGTCCGGATGGGCTTTCTCAATCTCATCCAGCAAGACAATGGAATACGGCTTGCGACGCACCTTTTCAGTCAACTGGCCGCCTTCCTCATAGCCCACATATCCCGGAGCGGCACCAATCATACGAGATACGGTGTATTTCTCCATATACTCGCTCATATCGATACGTATCAAGGCATCGGCAGAGCCAAACATATATTTTGCCAATTGCTTTGCCAAATGCGTCTTACCCACACCAGTAGGGCCAAGGAACATAAAAGTTCCGATGGGATGGTTCGGGTCTTTCAACCCTACACGGCTACGCAAGATTGCTTTGGTAAGTTTCTCTATCGCAGCATCTTGAGCTATCACCTTCGCCTGTAGTTCTTCCTTCATTCCGGCCAGTTTAAGTCCTTCTGCCTGCGCCATGCGCTGTACGGGTACACCGGACATCATTGAAATAACATTGGCTATTTCCTCTTCACCTACCGTTTGGCGGTCATCCTTCAAACGGGCTTCCCACTCAACCTTCATCTCCTCCAAGCGGACAGAAAGTTCCTTCTCACGGTCGCGGTAGCTGGCAGCCAGCTCAAAATTCTGTGACTTTACAGCTTCAGCCTTCAGGCTACGTGCCTCTTCAATCAGCTTTTCCTGTTCCTCAATTTCTTTCGGAACATTAATATTCGTCAAATGCACACGCGAACCCGCCTCGTCCAAAGCATCAATAGCTTTATCCGGGAAGTTGCGGTCGGTTATATAGCGTGCTGACAACTTGACACATGCTTCCAAGGCTTCATCCGTGTAGCTCACGTTATGATGGTCTTCATACTTCTCCTTGATATTCTTCAATATCTGAAGCGTTTCTTCAGCTGTGGTAGGCTCTACAATCACCTTTTGGAAACGACGTTCCAAAGCACCGTCTTTCTCGATATTCTTTCTGTATTCATCGAGAGTGGTAGCTCCAATACACTGTATTTCACCACGCGCTAAAGCTGGTTTCAGCATATTGGCAGCATCCATGGAACCGGCAGCAGCACCGGCACCTACAATCGTATGGATTTCATCGATGAAAAGGATGACATTCGGATTTTTCTGCAACTCGTTGATGATAGAGCGGATACGTTCCTCAAACTGACCACGGTATTTTGTTCCCGCCACCACAGAGGCCATATCAAGCATCACCACGCGCTTTTCAAACAAAATGCGCGAAACTTTCTTTTGCACAATACGCAATGCCAAACCCTCTACGATGGCAGATTTTCCGACTCCAGGTTCACCGATAAGCACCGGATTGTTCTTCTTACGGCGGCTCAAGATTTGCGCCAGACGTTCAATCTCGCGTTCGCGACCCACAACCGGGTCCAGCTTGCCTTCTTCGGCAGCCCGCGTCATGTCTACGCCGAAATTGTCCAGCACAGGAGTATCATTGGACGGCTTTCTGGATGCAGCCTGTGCAGCCGAAGCCGAACCAGCTCCCCCAGTACGGGAGGAGCGGGACATATTCATATCTTCTTCATCCTCTTCATCATCCTCGGTGAATCCCATTCCCGCATTCGGATTGGTCGATTTCATCGAAAGCTGTTCAAATACAGCCTGATAATCCACCCGGTGTTCTTCCAAAACAGTTGCAGCAAGATTGTCGCCATCTTTCAAGATAGCCAGCAATACATGTTCCGTATCGGCAGTTGCACTTTTCAGCAAACGCGCTTCAAGCATACACATCTTCAATATCTTAGCCGTCATCGGGGACAAGGGCACTTCAGCGTCCGGCAAGAGAGTATCGTCCTCGGCATCCTTTAGGAAACCCTCCAGACGACTTTTTACTCGTTTTAAATCTATATCAAGTTTCAACAATATTTCAATAGCTTTTCCTCCGCCATCACGCAGCATGCCGAGCAGAAGGTGTTCCGGACCAATATAGCGATTTCTCAATCGATTGGCTTCTTCCTTGCTATAAGTAATTATGTCTGAAACTCTTTGTGAAAATTGATTGTTCATATTTTATAATTCTCCTCAATTAAAAAGGTTATCCACGACAAAGATACGCATTTATTAATTCAGCGTATCATATTTAACTGATTTAATAGTATACAAATCCCGTGCCATAAATTTCAAATCTGTTTTTCCACTTTATACCTTATATATTAATAGCAATTTGGTGAGGAAGGGAGGGAGTACTTCCATATTTATGTTGCAGGCAACAAAGTTTATGGAGGAAAACTTTTGTATATCGTAAAAAAGCAGTACTTTAGCGTGGTTTTTCACGAACCCGAAAATGTATAATTAATAATCTTTTTAAATGCTTGAACAAGACAGAATTATAAAGATTAACATCGAGGAGGAAATGAAGTCATCGTACATTGACTACTCTATGTCGGTCATTGTTTCACGTGCCCTTCCGGATGTTAGAGATGGTTTTAAACCCGTTCACCGAAGAATTCTTTTCGGAATGATGGGATTAGGAAATACCTCCGACAAACCTTATAAAAAATCAGCCAGAGTTGTAGGTGAAGTATTAGGTAAATATCACCCTCATGGCGACTCGTCCGTTTACGGAGCTCTTGTACGTATGGCTCAGCCTTGGGCAATGCGTTACATGTTGGTAGATGGACAAGGTAACTACGGTTCAGTAGACGGTGACAGTGCTGCTGCCATGCGTTATACAGAGTGTCGTTTGCGAAAAATTGGTGAAGACATGATGACAGACCTTGAGAAAGAGACTGTTGACATGCAGAACAATTTCGATGACTCTTTGCAAGAGCCTACCGTCATGCCGGCCCGTATTCCGAATCTTTTGGTAAATGGTGCATCTGGTATTGCCGTAGGTATGGCTACCAATATGCCGACCCATAATCTATCTGAGGTTATTGACGCTTGTATTGCATACATTGAAAACAATGACATCGATATAGAAGAGCTGATGACGTATGTCAAAGCTCCTGATTTCCCGACCGGAGGCTATATATACGGTATGAGCGGTGTTCGCGAAGCCTATCTCACGGGACGCGGACGTGTCATAATGCGTGCTAGAGCCGAAATTGAGACTGGTTCGACGCACGATAAAATCGTTGTGACAGAAATTCCCTATGGTGTCAACAAAGCTGAATTGATTAAGAATATAGCCGATCTGGCCAACGAAAAGAAAATTGAAGGTATTGCCAATGCTAATGACGAATCCGACCGTGAAGGTATGCGTATCGTTATTGATGTAAAACGTGATGCAAATGCCAGCATTGTACTCAACAAGCTCTACAAGATGACAATGCTGCAGACATCTTTTGGTGTGAACAATGTTGCATTGGTACATGGCCGTCCACGTCTGTTGAATCTGAAAGATTTGATAAAACACTTCGTTGAGCACAGACACGACGTAGTCATCCGCCGTACTCAGTATGATTTGCGCAAGGCCAAAGAACGTGCACATATTCTGGAAGGATTAATCATTGCATCTGATAATATCGACGAAGTAATCAAGATTATCCGTGCTGCTAAAACCCCGAATGATGCTATATCAGGTTTGATGGAGCGATTCCAACTCAGTGAAATTCAGTCACGTGCCATTGTTGAAATGCGTTTGCGTCAGCTCACAGGATTGATGCAAGACCAGCTGCACGCCGAATATGAGGAAATTCAGAAGCAGATTGCTTATTTGGAAGAAATCCTTGTCAATGACGAACTCTGCCGCAAAGTCATTAAAGATGAACTGATTGAAGTAAAAGAGAAGTATGGTGACGAACGTCGCTCGGAAATTGTCTATTCATCAGAAGAATTCAATCCGGAAGACTTCTATGCAGATGATGAAATGATTATCACCATCTCGCACATGGGATACATCAAACGCACACCGCTGAGCGAATTCCGTGCGCAAAACCGTGGTGGGGTAGGCTCCAAAGGTACCGAAACCCGCGATGCAGACTTTGTAGAGCATATTTATCCTGCAACCATGCATAATACCATGATGTTCTTTACACAGAAAGGTAAGTGTTACTGGCTGAAGGTATACGAAATCCCCGAAGGTACTAAGAATTCGAAAGGTCGTGCCATCCAGAATTTGTTGAATATCGACTCTGACGATGCTGTAAACGCCTATTTGCGCGTGAAGAACCTGAACGACCAAGAATTTATCAACAGCCATTATGTATTGTTCTGTACTAAGAATGGTGTCATTAAGAAAACATTGCTTGAGCAGTATTCACGTCCTCGCCAAAATGGTGTAAATGCTATCACTATCCGTGAAGACGACCGTGTAATCGAAGTGCGTATGACAAACGGCGACAATGAAATCATCATTGCCAACCGTAACGGACGTGCCATTCGTTTCCATGAAAGTGCTGTGCGCGTTATGGGACGTACTGCCACCGGTGTACGTGGTATGACATTGGATGAAGACGGTCAAGACGAAGTAGTAGGTATGATATGCATCAAAGATCCTGAAGCGGAAACAATTATGGTTGTATCGGAACAAGGATATGGCAAACGTTCGGATATTGAAGATTATCGCAAGACCAATCGTGGAGGTAAAGGTGTGAAAACAATGAATATCACCGATAAAACGGGTAAATTAGTAACTATCAAGTCTGTTACAGATGAAAATGACTTGATGATTATTAATAAATCCGGTATTACCATCCGTCTGAAAGTCGCCGATGTTCGTATCATGGGACGTGCTACACAAGGTGTGCGTCTAATCAACCTTGAGAAACGTAATGACGAAATCGGCTCTGTATGTAAAGTCACTTCAGAAAATGAAGAGGAACTTATAGAGGAGGGGGAAGAAAATACCCTTGAAAGCCCTCAGAACGAGGTAAACAATGAAAATGAAGAATAGACATAATATTAATTTAAATTTTCTACAATCATGAAAAGAGTATTATTTTCAATGGTTTTACTACTTGTCGCAAGCTTTACTTTCGCCCAAGAAAAGAACGTAAAAGAGGCTAAAAGTATTGCTAACGGAGTAAATCCTGACTTTGCCAAAGCAGAGGAACTGATAAATCAGGCTTTAACCAATCCCGAAACAAAGGACAATGCCGAAACGTGGGATGTAGCAGGTCTTATCCAAAGAAAAAGAAGTGAGAAAGAAATGGAAAATGCCTATCTGAGAAAACCTTATGACACTCTTCAGGTATATAATAGCGCATTGAACATGTGTAAATTCTACTTCAAATGTGACGAATTGGCACAAATTCCCAATGAAAAGGGCAAAATCAAGAATAAATATAGAAAATCTAATTCTGCTACAATTTTAGCAGAACGCGGTAATCTGATCAATGGCGGTATCCAATTCTTTAATTTGGCCTCACAGAAAGAAGGCGATGCAGCCAATGAAGACAATAAAAAAGCATTAGATTTCTTTGCAACATACATTGATATTGCTATCAACCCGATGTTTGAAAAGGAAAATCTATTACAAACAGATACTGTATTACCCCAAATAGCATATTATGCAAGTTTAGCAGCTGCTAAGATGGAAGATTATCCTAGTATTTTGAAGTATGCTCCTTATGCGCAAGATGATAAAGAAGTTGGGAAATACGCAATGGAATTTATCTCTACTGCATTGAAAGCTGAAGGTGATACTGTTAAATGGATTGCTTCTTTAAAAGAAGGTATCCAGAAATATCCTGAACATTCATTCTTCTTCGGTCACTTGATTGATTATTATAGCAATAACAACAAATATGACGAAGCTATGCAGTTTGCTGATGATATGTTGGCTAAAGATCCTAACAATACATTCTATTTGTATGTAAAAGGCTACCTTTATCACAATATGAAGGACTATGATAAAGCTATTGAATTCTATAAAAAAACTATAGAAGTAGATCCTAATTATGCAGAAGCATACTCTAATTTAGGCTTGATTTACTGCTTACAAGCACAAGATTTCTCAGAAAAAGCAACTACAGATATTAATGATCCGAAGTATAAAGAAGACCAGGCTACTCTGAAGACTTTCTATGAAAAGGCAAAACCTTATTATGAAAAGGCAAGAGAACTGAAACCTGATCAAAAAGATTTGTGGTTAAATGGTCTGTATAGAGTGTATTATAATTTGCAAATGGGCCCTGAATTCGAAGAAATTGAAAAGTTGATGTAATACTTTCATAATAATAAAAGCCTAATTAAATTATTAATTAGGCTTTTATTATTGTTATATCATTAAGTAAAGAATGTTATTTCTTAAGTGAGGGAGAGAAGAAATTAAAATTAGATTAAATTATTCCAGCGCTATATTAAACATAATGCTGATATTGAATAGAAACCATATATACCTATATTCAACACCTAATTCGGTCTTCCGTAAATTACCAACAATGGTGTATCAGAATGGAAAATCATCTTTCTGGCAATGCCAGGGTTAAATAAGCGCGAAAATATATTTCTTTTATAAGAAGTTAATGTTATAATATCAATATGATTACTTTTGATATAACTGTCTAAACTACTAAGCAGATTATCGTTCTTTACCACATCATAGTATATTTCCAATTGTGGATATTGTTTTTGAAAATATTCCTTAATACCAGCCAGTTTTATTTCATTCCATGTATTCTGAACATCTGAAAGATGTATCAGAGACACTGAAAACTTAAATGATTTCAGATTATTTATTAGCGAATCAAAAGCTATTAAATCACGTTGATCAAAATTAGTAATGAATGCAATACGCTTAGCTTCAGAAAATTGCTTGAATGGAGTATTTTCAGGAATGGCCAATACCGGTACACGGCTACGTTCAATCACTTCAGCCGTTACACTGCCGATCAAATCAATATCCTTCTGACTTTTACCACGAGTTCCCATTATGATAATGCGTGGCCGATATTCCTTGGTATAGCGGAGTACCTCTTCTTCAGGAATACCTTCACGCAAAACACAAGTATATTTAATATCTGGAAACTCGCCGGAAGCTACCTTCTCTTTTACTTTATCAGATAATGCATTCAAATCAGCATGAACTTTTTGTAAGATACTCCTTACATTCTCCTCATCACTTAGCTGATAGTTAAATACGTCTCCGTATGGCAAAGAAGTTGCATATATAGGAGTAAAATAAACATGTAGCAAAACAACTTCTGCACCTATATTCTGAGCGAAATTGAAACCGAACTCGCAAGCCTTCAAAGAATAATTGGAAAAATCCACTGGAATCAGCACTTTATTACTAACCTTCTCCAGTTTAGGTGACTTCCCCCCCACTACCTCTTCAGATAACCACGCAGAGCTTTCAGTAATTTTCAGAGCATGAGGTAAGTCACTCTCCTTAATACGTACACGTACGCCAGAAGAAACAACCGGTTGTATCTGGTTTACATTGTGAATATAAGTCTCAATACCTTCATTTTCAAGAACATTTTTCAATATTTGAGCTTTCGCGTACGTTAAGATTGCCAAAGTAACTAATTTATCTTCCATATATCATTGATTTTGAGATTAAAACAAACAAGAAATCCCAATTGTTGTCAGCAATTGGGATTCTATCTAACTTTCTCTTCTTAAGCTCGAACAGCTTCTTCAGTCTTACCTGCCATTTCATCTAAAATTTTTAAAGCTCGCTCTAAAACAGTAGTATCATCAATCATAACCAATCCACCATCTGGTCCAGGTTCCAAGTGAATCCCAACACTTTTCCCCTCCTTAAAATTGTGTCCACCGAAAAAATTTCTTACAGTGTCAACATTCAGTCCAAGTTCATCGGCTATTCTATGCATACTACCACTAGGCAATGAGTCTTTAATCTTACGTAATTCATTAAATGTTATTGTTCTCATATTCATAAATTTAATGGTTAATACTCTGTACTTTTTATTATCACGCTATAAACTTAAGGAAAAAAAAGGATAAAACAAACTATTTCTTTATCTTTTTTCAAAAAGAATATTGCCTCTCCAAAAAATAATCATTTTCAAGTATGCAGAATTATAAGTACAGAGAAAAAGCTCCTAAAAATAGACAGAAACAGCTCGTATAAAGCAGAATTATCGGGTTTATACGAGCTGTTTTTAGAATACAGGGAAAATTTAAATACCTTCTATGGCAGAAGCTGGAACCCACCCTACTTTACCATCTTCCAAACGAATTTCTTTCCATTCACGCATAGAGTTGTCTTTTATCTCAACTTTACGTCCCTCATGAAGAATGAACAGACTTGTACCACTTTCACTGGGAGTACTACGCACTGTGACACTAGGTGCCAACACTATAGCTTCGTTACGTTCCATCAGTTCGCCTTTTTGCTGAGCAGCAAACACATTACTCAATATAACAAGAACCAGGAATACTATTCCTGCAATAAATCCCACTTTCTTTCCCGTAATCTGTTTTGAAAAGAAAAAGAGATAGAACGAAACGAGTAATAGTACAAAGAACACAATCCCCAACTTAGCCCATGCGTCTACGCTAAGACAATTAATCAACGATTTAGTCCAAGATACAAAGAAAACCTCAGGAATTGGGATTACCTTATCGATTGTCTTAGAACGTGCTATCTCCAAATTTGCACGAATATCAGCATTACCAGGTTCCAACAACAAGGCACGCTCATAATTCAATATAGCTCTTGCTATATCATCTGCCTTATAATAACTGTTGCCAAGATTATAATAGACCTCTGCAGCCTCTCCCTTCTTTAACAGATTCTCATATATTTGAATGGCAGAAGCATAATCATTCCGTATATAAGCGCTGTCACCTTCAGCCTTTGTCACATTGCTTTCTTGCCTTGCAGCAGAGAATTCCGCATGTGAACCGACGGATGTAGAGTCACTAGCAGTCTGTAATGTATCTACAGATGCAGAATTCTGCCCATAGGCAGTAATTGCCATCACTAGACTAAGAGTAAAAAACAATATTTTATTCATTACCATTTCCTCCTGATTAATGTTTTATCGAGTTTTCCATTTTACTGATAACTTCCAAAGAAGCTGAATATACCTTATCCATAGCCTGGTTATCATCACCCGGAGCAAAGCGGGCAAACTCACAGTTATTCAATGCATCGAGGAATTCCTTTATCAACGCATCATTCACACCATAATTACGAAGTTCCTCTTCGATATTATCCTTAGACAAACGGGATACCGGAATGTTCAGTTTATCACTGATATACCCCCAAAGAGCCTTCAAAACCTCATCATAAAACGCATCTTTCTTATTCTCAACCAATAATTTACCAGCTTGCTTCATACGTTTCACCGCCACTTTATTGGCTTTCTTGGTACGCATCTTTGCTACATTTGCATTGGCTGCTATTTGCTTACGATAGATGATAAAGAATGTAATGAATGCAATACCCGGTATCAAATAAAGTAACCAATACGTCAACGAACCGAAGAAGAAATCACCTTTGGGAGACAGAGTAACATTATTCTGCTTGATAAAACGAATATCCTCGTTCAATACTTTCAACTCTTCCTTGCTTGTAAAGTTTGCAATAGTCTGAGCAGCATTGCCTGCTCCCTTTTCCACATGCAATTCATACTCTTCCGTAGTCAACGTTTTATACGAACGGGAATTAATATCAAAATAACTGAACTTTACGGCAGGAATCTTATAAGTTCCCGCATTACGAGGAATTGCCAGATACTCAATGACCTTGCTACCGGAGAGGCCCGAATTTGTCAGACGGAATTTATTGTCCACCTTCGGATCATATACTTCAAAATCCTCGGGGAATTTAACTTCCGGATTAGAGAGCAATTTCAGATTACCGGTACCAGAAATGACAAGTTTGACAGTAACAGCATCATTGGTCTTGACATTTGTACTATTGATAGAAGAAGTTATATTGAACTCTCCCACTCCTCCCGAAAAATCGGCTGGCTTACCTGCCGGCAAGGGCTTTACGTCAATTGTCAGTTGCGGAGTCAAAATTGTCTTTTTAACTTCTACGTAATTGCTTCCTCCATTGAAAAATGCCTCGAACGGATCAGCAACTTGTGTAGCCTTTGCAATGGAAGCATCAAAGCGTGCTGCATCAATTGTCAGCTTACCGTCTTGTTGCGGGAACAACACAAACTGACGATAGATTGTAGACTGATAATTTCTACCTTTATAATGCTCCAATCCCCATCTTCTGTCATTAGGCAATTCTACTTCCTGAGAATGGAATCCTTTGAAGTCAGGCAATTTCACATTATCAAACATACGTAAGTCCACCAAGGTATATATCTTGTATGTCAGCAGAAAAGCCTCTTGTTCATACACCGTCATCTTACTGGCAGTAGCTGTAATAAACAAATCACTATTCGATACAGATGTCCCGGAAGAAGCGCGGCTGGCAGTGCCCTCACTCTGTTTGCCACCATTTCCAGAAGCTCCATTAGCAGCCTGATCTGCCGGAAGAACCCTTACTTGTACAGAATTCGAAACCATTTGGTTACCATCAGCAGTGATAGTGGCTCCTGGAATAGTAAAATCACCTTCTGCAGTCGCCATTAAAATATAAGTGAATGTAATACTGCTGGTTGAAGTCGTCTGCCCATTAATCATCTGCACGCTACTCTGTTGCGAGCGGCTGGGCCCCATCAACACATCAAATCCCTTCATAGAAGGAGCACGAAAGTCCCTTACCTTTTGTGTAGTCACCGTATACGACAGTCTGAACTGGTCTCCTACCGCCACAGCGTCAGGAGCGGACGCAGTAAACGATACCTTGCCATCGGCAAAGGCATTCATACTGACTGCAATCAGTGCTATCCATAAGAAAACTATTTTTCTCATATATTATTCCTATTATGTTTGTTACCAATCTTTTTCCAGACGACCTCCTTGAAGTACCTGCTGCTTTTTCACTTTATCCTGCACATCCTTCTCGTCTTGCATGACAGAGTTTAACAGCTGCTCGGCATTTTCCTTAGACATCTCATTATCTTTCTTTTCCGGCTGAGAAGGTTGTTGTTGCTGGTCTTGATTCTGTTGCTGGTCTTTCTGCTGATCCTGCTGTTTATCCTGCTCCTTCTGTTGGTCCTGTTTATCCTGATCTTGATTCTGATCCTGGTTCTGCTGCTGGTCTTGCAATTGTTTCTGTGCCAAAGCAAGGTTATAGCGCGTTTCATCATCTTTCGGATTATTGCGTAACGACTCCTTATAGGCTTCTACCGCCTTTGCATAATCCTTCTGAGAATGAAAGATGACTCCCATATTATGATAAATCTGTGCTAAGTTCGATTTGTCCTTTTCTATCTTGGTAGCTCCCACATATTGCTCCATCGCTTCCTGCAGCTTGTTCTGCTGGGTCAATGTATTTCCCAGGTTGAACATGGAAACCGTTGACTTCGGGTTTACCTCCAAAGCCTTCCGATAGTTCACTTCTGCATCCACATATACGCTATCCTTAAAAAAACGGTTTCCCTTACGGATATAATCGCGTTCCGCCTTCTGTGCAGAAGCTGAAACTGCCACTAACAGCAGCAAAACTATTCCAATATACTTTTTCTGTAACATACGCATCATTTCTTATTAGAGAATAAATGAATGTTGCGGAACAGAGGATTCTTGCGCTCCAATATCAACATCTCAGCCAGTAACAACAGCAGAATAATCCATGCCACTGCCTGAAACTGTTCATTGAATTCCGTGTACACCTGTGTTTCCACATCTGCCTTTGCCATCTTGTTGATTTCCTGACTAATCGCTTTCTGTGCACCGTTGGTATTGTCTACGCGCACATAAATACCATTTCCTGCCTGAGCAATTTCCTGACACATCTGCTCATTCAAGCGAGTAACGATTACATTACCTTCACGATCACGACGATAATCATTAGTACCCTCTATTGGAATGGGGGCACCCTCAGGCATACCTACCCCTAATACATTGACCTGGATACCTTTCTCTGCAGCAGCCTTAGCAGCTTCTACGGCACCACCTTCATGGTTTTCACCGTCGGTGATGACAATAACAGTACGTCCCACTCCTTCTTGAGGTGTAAAACTCCGGGCAGCCAGATTTATTGCAGCTCCAATTGCCGTACCTTGCTTGGAAATCAGCGAAGGGTCGATGGACTCCAAAAACATCTTGGCAGAAATATAATCACTCGTAATAGGTAACTGGGTAAATGCGTCACCTGCAAAAACAATCATACCGACCTTGTCATTCTGCATCTTATCTACCAACTGCGCCACCAGCCGTTTTGCCTTCTGCAAGCGGCTTGGCTGTACGTCTTGTGCCAGCATGGAATTGGATATATCCAACGCAATCATCACTTCCACTCCCTGGCGTTTTACCGTCTCCAGTTTGGAACCAAACTGCGGACGTGCCAGCAGTACCGTGAACAACCCGATAGCCGCAAAAACCAACCAAAACTTCACATCCGGACGGTATTTGGAAACATCCGGCATTAGCTGTGCCATCAGTATAGGGTCACCAAATTTACGAATGGCTTTCCTCCTCCGATAATTGGAGTACAAGTAGAAGGCCGCCAATAAAGGCAGCAGCAGCAACAAGTACAAATATGCAGGTTCTTCAAATCGAAACATCTTTTTATTTACAATTTAGCAATTTACAATTTACAATTTGGCTACGCAATGACTGATACACTAAAAGACATTCTCCGTTTTTACGGTATCTTCTTCAATATAGAGTTGCGTAACAGTACCTCCAGTAATACACACAAGAAAGCAGCCAACGCAAACCAGCGGTACTCTTCCTGGCGCTTGCTGTATTCTTTTACATTCAATTTTGTTTTCTCCAGCTTGTCTATCTCCTCGTACACTTCCTTCAACTTCGAGTTGCTGGTGGCACGGAAATAGTTACCTTCCGTTGTTCCGGCAATCTGTGTCAAAGTCTTTTCATCAATTTCGACGGGCATATTGACATATTGCACTGTTCCGCCTACCGGATAAGGATAAGGAGCCATACCATTGGTTCCTACCCCAATAGTATAAACGCGAATGCCAAAACTCTTGGCTATTTCAGCAGCCGTCAAAGGAGAAATATCACCTTTATTATTGACACCGTCCGTCAGCAGAATAATGACTTTCGACTTTGCCTTGCTATCCTTCAAACGGGTAACGGCATTGGCAATACCCATACCGATTGCCGTTCCGTCTTCAATCAGCCCACACTTCATATCTTTAAGCAAGTTCAACAATACGGCATGGTCTACTGTCAACGGACATTGCGTAAAGCTTTCTCCAGCAAACAAAGTTATACCTATATTGTCATTCGGACGTCCGTTAATAAACTCTGCCGCCACATCCTTCGCCGCTTCCAACCGATTAGGTTTCAGGTCTTCGGCCAGCATACTGGTAGAAACGTCCATAGCAAGCATGATATCAATACCCTCAATCTCACTGTTCTGCCAGCTATCGGTGGTTTGCGGACGTGCCAAAACAAGAATAATCAGTATCAAGGCAATTATCCGCAATACAAACGGTACATGCAACAAATAGTTCTTATAGCTTTTAGGGGTATGGGCATACACACGGGCATCCGAAATCTGAAGCGTAGCTTCACTACTCTTCCGCTTCATAATATACCATACTATATAAGGTATAAGCAACAGCAGCAAAAATAAATATTCAATATTGGCAAAAACCATATTTATGTACGATTTAACGATTTACAATTCAGCTTCGCTCCAAACATCCTTCATTTTTCACTCATGTATATCCGATTGAAGTCACTTTTCCAGCATTAAGCAAAATAATTATACAACTCCAATCCGATATATATCAATGAACAGGCAAGAGCTACAGCCAACACCACAATACCCGCTCCCAGCAAAATCTTGGTACGCAAAGAACGTTTCTCGATAATGGTAATCTCAGTAGGCTGCGGCTTGGCATTCTCCTCTTCTTTCTCCTTGGTTTCATTAATAAAGTCAATGGCATTAATCAAGTTAGCGTCATTTTCGTTCATCAATGGATTATGCTTGGCAAATTTCACCAAATCAGCAGTCTGGAACAATTCACGCAAATCTGATATAGCTTCCTTATCTTTCATTTCCAGCAACTTATCTATGATTTCCGTAGAAGTCATTTCCAAAGCATTGAAACCAAAACGGTCTTTTATATATGTACGAAGAGCATCAGTCAATTCCGTATAATATTCCTTCGGTTCCCCTTTCTGCCATACCTTCTCATTCTTGATACGTTCTATCTCCTGCATAGCCAACTGATGGGGAGGCAGCTTAGGTTCTACCTTCACCTTACGGATAATAGGCTTATTGTCGAAGAAGCGCATTATCAGATAGACAAGTAATATCCCTATCGGGATAATCAGCGCACCACAAGCCATAAGACCATACCAGTCTTCCCAGGCAAAAGGCGCTTGCATCACTGTTTTGGGACCGAAGAACTGTTCCGGATTCTCCGGGTCTAACGGGACATTCACCGAATATACTTTCAAGGCCAACGCTTTGGAGCGATACTTCTCATTATCCACTGTCACTTCCATAGGCGGCAGATAATAAAGAGCCGAGTCGAAAGAGGTAACTGTATACTCTTGAGTTATCAATGCACGCCGGCCATCATTCAGCAGTTGCGTATCCAGCTTGGCCACATCAATAATTTCAACCCCATTCACCAGCGTATCGGTATATACCGGGAATATGGCACGCTTATCGGCATCCAGAGATACTTGAAGCTTTATCTTTGCCTGCTCTCCAATAAGAATCTGCAAAGAGTCAATCGTAGCATCTACCGTTACCGACTGGGCTACTACCCTTCCCGACCATGCTATCAATAACGCTATCAGAAATAAATATCTTTTCATTTTCCGATTAATTTCGTTTCGCAAACAAATTCATCAATGCCTTGACATAATCCTGGTCGGTACGTACCGACACATTGTCGACATTACTCTTGGTAAACGTTTCATTCAATTCCGCCTGCTTGTTCACCCACCAATCATGATGGGCACGGCGCACGGCACGCGAGGAGGTGTCAATCCACTGCTCATGTCCCGTCTCGGCATCCCTAATCTTCATCAGTCCCACGGGTGGCAATTCTTCCACACGACGGTCGTACACCTGAACGGCAACCAGGTCATGCTTACGATTGGCAATGGTCATGGCGTTCTTGAAACTTTCCTGGTCGATGAAGTCGGACAAGACAAATGCCGTGCAACGGCGTTTCATCACATTCGTCAGATATTCCAATCCCAAACGGATGTTCGTCCTCCGGCTTTCCGCATGAAAATCTATCAGTTCGCGGATGATGTAAAGTATATGCTTACGTCCCTTCTTGGGCGGAATAAACTTCTCAATCCGGTCCGAAAAGAAGATGACACCAATCTTGTCATTATTCTGAATGGCAGAGAATGCCAGTGTAGCGGCAATTTCCGTCACCATATCCTTCTTCATCTGCTTTACCGTACCGAACTCCAAACTACCGGAAACATCTACCAACAACATCACTGTCAATTCGCGCTCCTCCTCAAACACCTTGACGTAAGGCTTGTTGAAGCGGGCGGTCACATTCCAGTCAATGTCGCGTATGTCATCGCCAAACTGATACTCGCGCACCTCGGAGAATGCCATACCTCTACCCTTGAAGGCAGAGTGATACTGCCCGGCAAAGATATTGTTGGACAATCCGCGCGTCTTTATCTCAATCTGACGGACTTTCTTCAAAAGTTCTGTTGTTTCCATTGATTTATTTTAATAATCTCATTTAAGCACACAAGCGCAATTTAGTTTATAACAGAAACTTCCCTATGAAAAGGGGTGAGGTTTTCGGTACTCAACCCTAAGGTTTACCACGCTAAACCTCAGGTATAGGATTGTAAACCTCAAGTTTACGAAAACCTCTATTATGCGTTAGGGCACTTCAACCTTGTTCAGTATCTTGCTGACGATTTCATCAGATGTCATATTGCTGGCTTCCGCCTCGTAAGTCAAGCCGATACGGTGGCGAAGTACGTCGTGTGCCACAGCGCGCACATCCTCCGGAATGACATAACCGCGACGCTTGATGAACGCGTAGCTACGGGCAGCCAAGGCCAAGTTGATGGAAGCACGGGGCGAACCGCCGAAACCAATCATGTCTTTCAGTTCTTTTAAATCATATTTTTCCGGATAACGGGTAGCAAATACAATATCAACAATATATTTTTCTATTTTCTCATCCAGATACACCTGGCGAACCACTTTACGAGCTTCAATAATTTCGTCTGCCTTCAAAATGGGCTTCACTTCAAATTTATCACCATTGATATTCTGACGGATAATCAGTTTCTCCTCTTCCAGCTTCGGATAGTCTATTACGACTTTCAGCATGAAACGGTCCACTTGCGCTTCGGGCAGCGGATAAGTACCTTCCTGCTCGATAGGATTCTGTGTGGCAAGCACCAGGAATGGTTTGGGCAACCCGAAAGTTTCATTGCCGATAGTAACTTGACGTTCCTGCATGGCTTCCAGCAAAGCACTCTGTACTTTGGCCGGAGCACGGTTGATTTCATCAGCCAAAACAAAGTTTGCGAAGACCGGACCTTTTTTTACTTGGAACGTTTCATCCTTCTGGCTGTAAACCATTGTACCTATTACGTCGGCAGGCAACAAGTCAGGCGTAAACTGAATGCGGCTGTATTGCGCATCAATCAACGAAGCAAGCGTCTTGATAGCTAAAGTCTTTGCCAAACCGGGCACACCTTCCAACAACACATGTCCATCGGACAACAAACCAATTAACAACGACTCTACCAGATGCTTTTGTCCTACAATGACCTGGTCCATACCTGTGGTAAGATTGGTAACGAAAGCACTTTGTCTTTCAATCCGCTCATTCAGTTCGCGGATGTCAATTGTTTCAGCCATAAATCAATCTATTTTTTAATGTTTAATTTCTTCATTTATCCGGTTTTGAACCGGCAATTATTTTTTTCGCTCCCAAAAGTACGGGAATAAATTAACCATACCAACTAATTTTTATTAAAAAACTATGCGAAACCTTTTAGATTAAACTACTTTCATAGAGTTTAGTATTTAACAAAAAAGAAGCAGTAATTTTTTACTGCTTCTTGGCTAATTTCGGTATCTTGATAGTGGTACCATAAGGTACATTATCCGGATTCTTGATTACGCCGGGATTATGCTTCACGATATAAGGCCAAAGAGCTTTTGTCCCATAAAAACGAAGCGCTACCCTAGTCAGCGTTTCCCCTTCCTTGATGGTATAAGTGGTTTCTGTTCCCACAATCGTATACCCCACAGAATCCGGCTCAAACGGTGCAACTGTCTTTTTCTGCTCTTTTTTAGGAGCGGGAGACTGTGCCTGTACATTTTCCTTTGGAGTTGTTGTAAGCGCAGGAGTTGTTGTAGCAACAGTTTCTGCCACAGTATCTGTCCGGGCAGGAACTACAACATCTTTTGAAACAATGCTGTCTGTCAAGGCAATATTGTCTTGACCGACAGGGACATCCACCTTTTCAGTAACAGATTCCTTCACATCCGAGTCTGCAACCTCTTCTACAAGAGGCTTTGCAGTAAGTTTGTCAAGCAAGTCCGGATAATACATGAAAGCTACGGCACCACCACACAACAACACTACAAATACAACGATGCCTATAAAATATTTCATAGTCGAAGAATCTGCCGTATCTTTTATCACTGGCTCAGACGGTTCCGGTTCAACAGCAACTATATTTTCAGGCATTGCTTCAGGTTCAGTTTTTTCCGGTTTCTCCTCTTCAACTTCCGGTTCGGGCTCAACTAACGGCTCTTCGACTACAGTTTCCACCAAAGGTTCTTCTATCGTGGCTTCTTCCACTAAGGCAACCTTCTCCTCCACCTCTTGTTCCGGAGTTTTGATTTCAGTATCTTCATCATCTTCACTGTCATTTTCCTGCAGGGTGTCCTCAAGCACCGTAGCGTCATTCAAAACTACAGTTTCAAAATGCGAAAATGGTCTATTGATAATATCTTTCAAAGCCGGTTCCGGTGTAAACGACACTTTTGTATGCCCTTGTATCTCAAACCTTTCCCCCGTATTCACATTAACGCTTTCACGACTCCCGACATCTATCAGCTTGAAAGTCCCCAAACCTCGTATCTTCACATATTTGTCCTTCTCCAAAGACTCCTCAATCAGCTGGAAAAATTCTTTCACAAAACTATCCGCATTCTTCTTGCTCATGCCATGCCTTTCAGCCAGCGTGTCAATCAGGTCTTGTATGTTCAGTTTCTCATTCATAATACGGGAGATTTTTTAAAAGCCGGTTACTTAAACTTATCCTTTAACAATGTACTCGGCTTATAGGTCAACACCAATTTGGGAGGCACCAGCATACGTTGCTTTGTAGTCGGATTCACAGATATACGCTCTGCCTTCTTTTTCACTTCGAATGTACCGAACCCTTGTATAGAGATAATATTCCCCTCCTCCAACTGCCGTGTCATATCTACCAGCAATGAAGCAACCAGCTCAGAAGTATCTTTCAATGTGTACCCTAACCTCCGCGACAATTCAGAAGTAAACTCTTTGTTATTCAAAATGTAAGCCTTTAAATTGAACTACGGTGCTATATTAGCAAATCTTCTTCACATATGCAAGAAGATAAGGAAAAATCTTTAAATTATTCGTCCAAAAAGGTCGAAATCATCGGAATTTACTATCTCTACGTGGTAAAAGTTACCTATATGCAACGCCCTGTCTCCACGCTCAATCAAAACCTCAGGATCCACTTCGGGAGAATCAAATTCTGTACGTCCAATATAATATTCGCCTTCCAGCCGGTCAATGATTACTTTCATCTGCCTGCCTACTTTCTCCGCACTCAACTCCCCTGAAATGCCTTGTTGAATAGACATTAACTCATCCAAGCGCGCTTGTTTCACTTCCTGGGGAATAGAATCCTCATATTCAGCAGCGGCATACGTCCCTTCTTCTTCCGAATACGCAAAAGCCCCCATTCTATCGAAACGCACTTTACGGACAAACTCTTTCAGCTCCTCAAAATCGGCTTCAGTTTCTCCTGGATGCCCCACCATCAGTGTAGTACGGAGATGGATACCGGGAACCTCCTCACGGAATTGTTCTATCAGCTTATACGTCTCATCCTTCGTCACATGGCGGCGCATCTTTTGCAGCATATTGTCGCTGATATGTTGCAGGGCAATATCCATATATTTGCATACATTGTCACGCTCGCGCATCACACGGAATAAATCAGCCGGAAAATGTGCCGGATAGGCATAATGCAAGCGTATCCACTCCACTCCGGGAATATCCGAAATCCGCTCAACAAGCTCGGGCAACATTTGCTTCTTATATAAATCTACTCCGTAATAGGTCAACTCCTGGGCTATAACCTGGAATTCCTTTACACCCCGTGCAACCAGATACTTCACCTCGTCAAGTATTTCCTCCATCGGGCGCGACACATGCCTTCCCGTAATGATGGGAATAGCGCAATAAGAACATTTACGGTCACACCCTTCGGATATCTTCAAATAGGCATAATGCTTGGGAGTGGTCAATGTGCGCTCTATGTGCAGCTCGTCATGATAGGCCTTTCCCAAATCCTGCAGCAACTCTCTCCAATTGAATTTACCATAGAATTTATCCACCTGGGGAATTTCAACGGCCAATTCCTTCAGATAACGTTCCGAAAGGCAACCCATTACATAAAGCTTCTCCAAGTTTCCTTCCTCCTTGGCCTGCGCAAATTCCAGAATCATATTAATGGATTCCTCCTTGGCGTCACCGATGAAACCGCAAGTATTGATTACGGCAATCTGTCCCTTCGGTCTTTCCGCATCATGTGTCACATGGAATCCCACTTCCTCCAACTGACGCATCAAATGTTCCGAATCCACCAGGTTTTTAGAACATCCTAAAGTGATGATATCTATAGTCTTCCGTTTCATGCATTCTCCCCGAACAGTGAATCAACAAATTCCTTTTTACGGAACACCTGCAAATCTTCCATTCCTTCACCCAATCCAATATATTTAACCGGAATTTTAAACTGGTCTGAAATGCCGATGACTACGCCACCCTTGGCTGTTCCGTCCAACTTTGTAACAGCCATTGCCGTAACCTCCGTTGCCAGAGTGAACTGCTTGGCTTGTTCGAATGCATTCTGTCCGGTTGAGCCATCCAACACAAGCAACACCTCATTCGGAGCATCAGGAACAACCTTCTTCATCACATTCTTGATTTTCGTCAGTTCATTCATCAAACCGACTTTATTATGAAGGCGTCCTGCCGTATCTATAATTACCACATCGGCATTATTGGCAGTTGCGGAACTCAGTGTGTCAAAAGCGACAGAAGCCGGGTCAGCACCCATTTTCTGCTTTACAACAGGCACACCTACCCGTTCACCCCATATCACCAACTGCTCCACAGCAGCAGCACGGAAAGTATCGGCAGCACCCAGATAAACAGACTTTCCGGCTTTCTTGAACTGATAAGCCAGTTTGCCAATCGTAGTAGTCTTCCCTACACCATTGACGCCCACTACCATAATGACGTATGGTTTCTTCGCAATCGGCGCTTCAAAGTCATCCACATCCTCCGAATTATTCTCTGTAAGCAACGCTGCGATTTCATCACGTAAAATATGATTCAGCTCAGTGGCATTCATATATTTGTCGGCTGCTGCACGCTTTTCGATACGTTCAATAATTTTCAGTGTCGTTTCCACGCCCACATCCGAAGTTATCAACACCTCTTCCAGATTATCCAATACTTCATCATCAACTTTTGACTTTCCTGCCACAGCACGCGCAATCTTGCCAAACACACTTTCTTTGGTCTTAGATAATCCTTTATCTAATGTTTCCTTTTTTTCCTTGGAGAAAAAACTAAAAAATCCCATACACTAATTATTTTTATGCAACCTGTTTTCGCATTCCCTGCAAAGATAGTGCAAACCGGATGCAGAATAAAATGAACCCGTTCATTTTTTATGCTGAGGTGCAGCCTATCTTCGCATTTTCAGCAAAGATATAACAAAACTGACGAATATTAAAAACTTCGTCCTCTTTTTAAAAAGAAATCCCCTTACCGGAAATACCGACAAGGGGGATCTTTATAAGTCATCAGCGCTTTACAGCCACTGTATTTATCTTATTTCTTAAAGAAGTTCTGAACATCTTCATTACGGACCATCTGTTCATCAAAGATGTAAGCACCAGTCTTAGGAGACTTCACCATTTTGATAACCTTTGTATAAGAACGTCCTTCTTTGCTTCCTTCGTGCAAGGTTGCTACCGCTTTCTTTGCCATAAGTTATAGATTTATTATTTAATTTCTTTATGTACTGTCACTCTCTTCAGAATCGGATTGTATTTCTTCAACTCCAATCTCTCTGTGGTATTCTTTCTGTTCTTCGTCGTAATATAACGAGAAGTACCCGGCATACCGCTATCCTTGTGTTCTGTGCATTCCAGAATCACCTGTACTCTGTTACCTTTTGCTTTCTTTGCCATAATCAGTATTCTCCTCTACTTTAGCCAATAACTTTAATGCTTTTCCAATCACAATAACCTTTAGCTACCGCATCTTTCAAAGCAGCGTCCAGTCCTTTCTTATTAATAATGCGCAAACCATTAGCGCAAATGCTAAGGCTGATCCAGCAATCCTGCTCTACATAGTAGAACTTCTTGTTAAACAAGTTCAAATCAAAGGTTCTCTTTGTTCTTCTCTTTGAGTGTGAAACATTGTTGCCAATCATGGCCTTCTTTCCGGTAATTTGACAAATCTTTGACATTTCTATCTTAATTTTATAGTTTTCTTTTTTGCCTATTTCAAACAGAGCGCAAAGTAAGCACTTTTATCGTTACCAAACAAGTTTTTCTTAAAATAATTCACTGTATGATAGCATTTTTTCCTCATTTCAGCTTCTCACAAAGCAACAAAAGGGCATTTTGAATTGCTTTTTCCACATTTCCCTTTCTTCCCTCGTCCCCCTCCTGCTTCATGGCAACTATTTCATTTTTATAGGCAGCAGCTATCCACACCGTACCCACTGGTTTTTCCGGAGTCCCACCTCCAGGACCTGCAATACCGGAAGTAGCCACTGCACAATCTGTTTTCAGCGTTTTCATCGCACCTTTCACCATTTCTGTAACAGTTTCGCGGCTTACTGCTCCATGTTTTTCCAAAGTTTCGGCAGATACATGCAGCAAAGACATCTTTATTTCATTGGAATACGCCACTATACTACCATTAAAGTATTCCGAACTGCCGGGAACGGAAGTAATCAGAGCGGCAATCCCTCCACCCGTACAACTTTCTGCGGTGGAAAGGGACAATTTCTTTGCTTTCAGCAGCTCTCCTACCTTTTCTTCCAACTTCATACCTTATTATATATTATCCTAAAGTTACGCGTGAATAAGCAGGTGCTTCCATCGGACAAAAATCCTTATCCATATACTTGAAGTATCCGGTAATGGCAATCATGGCAGCGTTATCCGTTGTGTAGCTGAACTTCGGAATAAATATTTTCCAACCATACTTCCCGGCATGCTCACGGAAAGCATTACGCAATCCGTTATTGGCAGAAACGCCTCCTGCAACAGCCACTTCCTTTATTTTATATTGTTTGGCAGCTTTGCGCAACTTATCCATCAAGATATCTACAACGGTAGCTTCCAGTGATGCCGCCAAATCCGTCTTGTGATGTTCGATGAAATCGGGGTCGTCCTTCATCCAGTCGCGCAGAGAGTAAAGAAACGAGGTCTTAAGTCCGCTGAAACTATAATCCAACCCTGGAATATGCGGTTTGCTGAACGAGAAGGCTTTAGGATTACCTTGCCGAGCCAGTTTGTCAATAATCGGACCACCCGGATATCCCAATCCCATTACCTTCGAGCATTTGTCAATGGCTTCACCGGCGGCATCATCAATGGTCTGCCCCAAAATTTCCATATCGTTATAGGCTTTCACCAAGATAATCTGTGAGTTTCCACCGGAAACCAGCAAGCAGAGGAAAGGAAATTCCGGCTGCACATTATCTTCACCTTCTGCTTTAATGAAATGAGCTAACACATGACCAGTCAAATGATTAACATCAATCATAGGAATACCTAATGAACGGGCAAACCCTTTGGCGAAAGATACCCCCACCAACAACGACCCCATCAATCCCGGTCCACGCGTAAAGGCCACAGCACTCAATTCCTCTTTGGTTACTCCGGCGCGTTTCAATGCCTCATGCACTACCGGAACTATATTTTGTTGGTGCGCGCGGGAAGCCAGTTCAGGCACTACCCCGCCGTATGCTTCATGCACAGCTTGGCTGGCCACCACATTCGAAAGCAGATAACCATCTTTGATGACAGCTGCAGAAGTGTCATCACAAGAAGATTCTATTCCCAAGATTATTGTACTCATAATGTTTATTTACGTTTAAACGCTGCAAAAGTAGTGATAAAAGTACGATTCATAACGTATTATTTCATATTTTTGTTGGCTGATTATAAAAATTAACCGCCTATCAGAAAGCTAAAAAAAACAGTACGCTGGGTACTCGGTATTGTATTGGGATTGTATATCGGTACCATATTGTTGCTGAACATTCCATCCGTTCAGCGACAAATGTCTGTATTTGTTGCCAATGAACTGGCTTCCATACTGGACAGCAAGATTTCCATTGGGCGAATAAACATAGGATTGCTGAACCGCATCATCATCGACGACCTGCTCCTGGACGACCAGTCTGGCAAGGAAATGCTGAAGGTGACCCGTCTTTCTGCCAAATTCGATATTCTCCCCCTATTCAGCGGCAAAATATCCATCAGTAACATACAATTGTTCGGCTTTAACATCAATCTGAACAAGCAGACTCCCAAGGATAAACCTAATTTTCAGTTTGTACTCGACGCATTCGCATCCAAAGATACGGTTCAAAAGAAAAACAACCTGGATCTCCGTATCAATTCCTTACTGATACGCCGCGGAAAGGTTTCATATGATGTGCTGTCCGAGAAAGAGACTCCGGGAAAGTTCAATCCACAGCATCTCCGCTTGCGTAACATTATTGCAAACATCTCCCTAAAAGCATTGCAAAATGATTCTATCAATGCTGCCATCAAGCGTCTGAGCATCGAAGAAGAACATTCCGGATTTGAATTGAAGAAACTAAGCCTAAAGGTTATCGGCAATGACCAACGGATGAAAATCGAAAATTTCGCCATCGACCTCCCCAACACCTCTTTGGCAATGGATACTATACACATGGATTATGACAGTCTGGGGGCATTTGACAATCTTGCCCAAGATGTCCGTTTCTCATTCCATTTGCTGCCCTCTCAAATCGCCTTGCAGGATTTATCGGCTTTTGTTCCGGCTTTTGGTTCTTTCAAGGAAAAATTGCAAGTAGAGGTACAGACGGACGGCACTGTCAATCAACTGAATTGCCCGCACCTTTCCGTCTCTGTCGGAAATCATTTTTATCTGAGGGGAGACGTATCACTACAAGACCTTTCCCATCCGGAAAATGCTTATATATTCGGCAATTTGTCCAATTTGTACGCAGACCCGGAAGGAATTGCCTTCTTTGTCCGGAATTTCAGCAAGAACTATAATGGAGTACCTCCCGTCCTGCAACACTTAGGAACGGTTTCCTTCCGTGGAGAAGTATCGGGCTACTTCACAGACCTCGTAACTTACGGACAAGTACGCACTGACATCGGAACCATCCAAACTGACGTAAAACTAAGTTCTAACAAAGATAAAGGTTATTTTGCCTATTCCGGTGCAGTGAAAACCAAAGAGTTTGAGCTGGGCAAGATGCTGGGTAACAAAAAACTGGGTAAAGTAACTTTCAATCTGGATGTCAACAGCAGCCATTACGAAAACCAATACCCATCCGTACTGCTGAAAGGGCTGGTTGCCTCCATTGATTACAGCGACTACAATTACGAAAATATCACCCTGGATGGAGAATACAAGCAGGGAGGCTTCACGGGAAAAGTCGCCTTGGATGACACCAATGGTTCTGTTATTTTGAACGGTACCATCAATACCGCCAGTCGGGTACCGACTTTCAACTTTCAGGCAAGCATCGACAAATTTCGTCCTCATGCCCTACATCTGACACCCAACTATGAAGATACGGAAATATCAGTCAAAGTCAAGGCTGACTTCACCGGCGGTTCCATTGACGAGATGAACGGTGAAATCAACGTTGACAGCTTACTGTTCGCAGCTCCGGAAACACAATACTTCCTGGACAATCTGAAGATATCCGCCATCAGAGAAAGCGAAGACCAGAAACGGCTGACCATCCAATCCAACTTTCTCCAAGGTCGCATAGAAGGCGATTATTCTTATCGTACCCTGCCTGCCAGTGTACTGAATATCATGCGTCGTTATATCCCCGCCTTGATTCTGCCAGACAAGAAACCCATAGAGACGGAGAACAATTTCCATTTCGACATGCACATTTACAATACGGAACTACTCTCCACCGTCTTTCAGATTCCGGTAAAAGTATATACCCATTCCACCATTAAAGGATACTTCAATGACAAGGCACAGCGACTCCGTGTAGAAGGCTATTTTCCCCGTCTCCGCTATGAAAACAAATTCATCGAATCCGGAATGTTCCTTTGCGAGAATCCCGGTGACCAGTTCCATACACGCCTACGCTTCAGCAACCGCAAATCAAGCGGCGCTGTCAATATAGCTTTAGAAGCGCAAGCCCAGAACAACAGCATACAGACCACGCTGAACTGGGGTAACAGCAGCACTGTAACCTACAGCGGGAAACTCGCCGCCGTCGCCCACTTCATCCGTGAACAGAAAGAAGCGAATGAAAACAAGAGGAAACTTCCCCCCTTAAAAACCGTCATTGATGTCCAGCCCACCAACGTGATACTGAACGATACGCTATGGGATATACATCCCTCCCAAGTGGTACTCGACTCCGGCAAAGTGTATGTCAATGATTTCTACTTCAGCCATAAAGACCGGCACTTGCGTATCAATGGTATCGTTTCACCACAACCCGAAGATACAGTACGTCTGGATTTGAAGGAAATCAACATCGGTTATGTGTTCGACATTGCAGACCTCGGAGTCAATTTCAAAGGAGAAGCCACCGGTCCGGCTTTCGCCAGCGGAGTACTGGAAACCCCCGTCATGAGCACCGACTTGTTTATCCGCAATCTCGGATTGAACGAAGGCTTGCTGGGTGATGCCAACATACACGGAGAATGGCACCACGACGTGAAGGGCATCTATCTGGATGCCCATATCCGGGAGAAAGATATCGCCAAAAGCCATGTGTATGGCTATGTCTATCCCTTGAAGCCCACCAGTTCATTGGATCTCCAAATTGAAGCGGGCGGTACCAACTTGAAGTTTATACATCATTATATGAGCAGCATCACGCCCGAATTCAACGGACGTGCCACCGGCCATGTACATTTCTATGGCAAATTCAAGGCTCTCACCATGGAAGGGCGTGTATTCGGCGATGCTTCCATGAAGGTAGACGTGCTCAACACCACTTTCTCCGTCAAAGACAGCATCTACATCGAGCCCGGCGGGTTGACCTTCCGCAACAACCGCATTTTCGACACGCAAGGGCATCAAGGCAGCATGAGCGGCTATCTGCAATATCAGCATTTCAAGAACCTGGAGTACCGTTTCAATTTCAATGTCAACGACATGCTGGTGATGAATACCAAAGAATCACCGGACTATCCCTTCTACGGCACCGTCTACGGTACGGGGAATGCCACTATTGCCGGTAATGCCCAAGATGGCGTTAACATTGACGTTGCAATGACTACCAATCGTAACACCACCTTTACCTATATAAAGGATAACGTATCTACAGCAGTCAGCAACCAGTTCATCAAGTTTGTGGACAAGACGCCACGCCGTGCCGTACAAGACTCTGTTCGCCTTTCCGACTACGAGATTGCCCAAAAGGAAATCGAGGAAGAGAAAGAGAGCGACACTGACATCCGGCTGAATCTCTTGGTAGACGCCACCTCCGACGCTACCATGAAGATTATCATGGACCCTATCGCCGGCGACTATATCAGTGGACGGGGAACCGGAAATATCCGTACTGAGTTCTTCAATAAAGGAGATGTAAAAATGTTCGGCAGTTACCGGATAAACCAGGGAGTCTATAAATTCAGTCTGCAAGAGGTTATCCGAAAGGACTTTATTATCAGGGATGGAAGTACCATTACATTCAACGGTTCGCCGCTGGATGCCACTCTGGACATAAAAGCAGGCTATACGGTCAACTCAGCATCCTTAAATGACCTAATGCCCAACGAGGCAACCTCCGGCTACATCAGCCAGACAAATGTAAAAGTGAACTGTATGATGGACCTTACCGGACAATTGACTTCACCCGATGTAAAATTCGACATCGAGCTGCCCAACGAACGCGATGAAGTGCAGGCCATTGTCCGTAACTATATTCCTACTGACGAGCAAATGAACATGCAGATACTCTATCTGTTGGCTATCGGCAAGTTCTATACCCCGGAAAACTTGGGAGCCACCCAGAATTCGAATATGATGTCCAGTGTTGTTTCATCCACCCTTTCCGGACAGTTGAATAACGCTTTATCGAACATTCTCGATGTTAATAACTGGAACTTCGGCACCAATTTCAGTACCGGTGAAAGAGGCTGGACAGACATGGAGTTCGAGACCATGCTTTCGGGGCAATTATTGAATAACCGACTACTTATCAATGGTAATTTTGGCTATCGTGACAATCCGATGGCAAATACCAATTTTGTGGGAGACTTTGAAGCAGAATGGCTCGTCAACCGTTCCGGAGACATCCGCCTGAAAGCGTACAACGAAACGAACGACCGCTACTACACCCGGACAAATCTGACAACACAAGGTATTGGCATTATCTTCAAAAAGGATTTCAACAAATGGAGTGAGCTCCTTTTCTGGAACAGATGGAAACTCAACCGGCTGAGAAAGGAACAAAAAATAAAACAAGATACTCTATCCACTGATAAAATAAACACAGAACAGCAGATGCCCGAGACACAATCAAAACGGAAAAGGGAGCAAAAGTAAGATTGACGTTCTTACTGTCCACATTGAAGATTTTAGAATAAGTAAATAGGCTCAAATACAGTATTTAACATGGCTACACCCTTTGTACCTAAAGGTGTAGCCATCACTCTACGATGGTATAGGCATTCAAGGCAAAGGGTGTAGCCATAAAAATACATCAGAAAGGTAATGGCCCGTCCGACCCCACACCTCCAAACGGGTTGTCCGTCTGTGGCGGAAAATCAGCAGCCGATGGAGGAGGCGGTGTTGCCGTACTTCCGATAGGCGCATTCATACGTGAACCGAATGTAGCTCCTCCACCCTCCGTCGGAGGTGGGATAACCATATCATCCTCCGGATTCTGGAAACGGGTGTACTGTCCGATAAATCTCAGACGCACATCCCCCACGGCACCGTTACGGTGCTTTGCTATGATGATTTCCGCCATACCGCGCAAGTCACTGCCATCGGCAGAAGTATAAATCTTGTAATATTCGGGACGGTGGATGAAGCACACCATATCGGCATCCTGCTCGATGGCACCGGATTCACGAAGGTCACTCAACTGGGGACGCTTGCCTTCCTCGCCTTCACGGTTCTCCACACCACGGTTCAACTGCGACAAGGCGATGATAGGAATGTTCAGCTCCTTGGCCAAACCTTTCAATGAACGCGAAATGGTACTGACTTCCTCCTGACGGCTACCAAAAGACATTCCGCTTGCATTCATCAGCTGAAGGTAGTCGATGATGATAATCTTCACTCCGTGTTCACGTACCAGACGCCGTGCCTTCGTACGGAGTTCGAATACCGACAAAGAAGGCGTATCGTCCACATAAAGCGGAGCATCCAGCAAGTCACGCAGTTTGTAATCCAACTGCTGCCATTCATAGTCTGCCAACTGGCCACTCTTGATTTTCTCACTCGGAATCTCGCACACGTTGGATATCAGACGGTTCACCAGCTGCACGTTACTCATTTCAAGCGAGAACAGTGCTACGGGATTGCGGAAATTCACGGCAATGTTTTTTGCCATGGAAAGTACGAACGCCGTTTTACCCATGGCAGGACGGGCCGCAATAATGATGAGGTCGGACTTCTGCCATCCGGAAGTCATCTTGTCCAGCTTGGTATACCCACTTTCCAAGCCACTCAAACCATCGGTACGGGCGGCAGCTTTCTGAATCAAATCATAGGCTTCGGCAATGACAGGATTAATTTGTGTATAATCCTTCTTCATGTTCTGCTGGGAAATCTCGAACAGCTTTCCTTCGGCCTCCTGCATCAGGTCGTCCACATCCAGCGTCTCGTCGAAAGCCTTGCTCTGGATATTGCTGGTAAAAGTGATCAGTTCACGTGCCAAAGCTTTCTGTGCAATGATACGTGCATGGTATTCGATGTGTGCAGAAGATGCCACCTTACTGCTAAGTTGGGTAATATAGAACGGGCCGCCCACTTCCTCCAATTCTCCCCGCTTGGAAAGCTGCTCCTTCACGGTGAGGATATCGACCGGCTTCTGATTCACGGCCAAATCGGTAATAGCGGAATATATCAACTGATGTCTATGCTCATAGAATGACTCCGGACGAAGAATTTCACTTACCAGCGAATAAGCGTCCTTCTCAATCATCAAGGCTCCCAAGACAGCTTCTTCCAGCTCCGGCGCTTGCGGCTGGATACGTCCGTAGTCTGTTACGGGCTGTGGTGCCTTTCCTTTCGGAGTACGGGATGTTCTTCTTTGTTCTGCCACTTTAAGAATTAAAAAATGAAAATTAAAAATTAAATGAACTTCCCTTTTTAGAAAGGGGAAGCAAAGATAGTGCAAACCGAATACATAACTTTCATGCTTGCATGAAAAAGTTATGTTGAGGTGCAGCCTATCTTCGCTCGTATGGCAAAGATAAGCGAATTTATTTATAAGCAGTAAATAAATCATTGTTAAGTTTTCAATCTACTATGAACAGAAATCACTAACTTTGTCTTTGGAAGCTGCACTCCAATAGCTTCTCCTTTTAATTTTAAATTATTAATTCTTAATTTTCAACGCCATGCTGACTTTTCCAAATGCCAAAATAAACCTGGGACTGAATATCACAGAAAAGCGTCCGGACGGATACCATAATCTGGAAACCATTTTCTATCCGGTTCCCATAGAAGATGCTTTGGAAATAAATATCTTGAACGAAGGAAACGGAAAGTTCCGTCTGCATCAAGCAGGTCTGGAAATTGAGGGAGAAGCAGAGAGTAACCTGGTAGTGAAAGCCTACAAGTTACTGGATGACCGGTTCAACCTTCCTCCGGTAGATATTCATCTCTTCAAGCATATTCCCTCGGGAGCCGGACTGGGTGGCGGTTCGGCCGATGCAGCCTTCATGCTGAAGCTTCTGAATAATAAGTTTGAACTCGGACTGCCGGATGACACTCTGGAAGAGTATGCCGCCAAGCTGGGTGCCGATTGTGCCTTCTTCATCAAAAACCGTCCGACTTACGCAGAAGGTATCGGAAACATATTTTCTCCCCTTCCCCTCTCACTGAAAGGATATCGGATATGGTTGGTGAAGCCGGACATTTTCGTCTCTACACGGGATGCCTTTGCAAAAATAAAACCGCATCATCCGGAAATGTCCCTGAAAGAAATTGCCCAACTTCCCGTAGAAGAATGGAACGGACGAATGGTCAATGACTTTGAAGAAAGCGTATTCCCCCAATTCCCGGCTATTAAAGAAATCAAGGAAGAGATGTACCGGCAAGGAGCTGTATATGCCTCCATGAGTGGTTCGGGGTCATCTGTTTACGGATTATTCAAGGAAGATGCCGTATTACCGGAAGTGGATTTCGGAGAAAAAGCTTTTGTATACAAAGGCCGGTTCACTGATATTTAAAAATGCATCAACCAATATACTGATTTCCGGAAACAAAAATACAACAAGGTTGTTCTTACAGAAAACTCAAAACAACCTTGATTATGAAAAAGTTCAAATTCTGTATTCTGGCAGGACTACTTGCCTTGCTGTCGGTGTCCGCTTTTGCGGAAGGACGTCTTCCTGCAAATATACAAACAGCTTTTCAAACGCTCTATCCTCAAGCAACGGATGTAGAATGGGAGCAAATGGCCGGTTGCTACGTGGCAGAATTTATTGCAGATGGTCAGGAAATTGATGTCTGGTTCAATAAACAAGCGGAGTGGGTTATGACTGAAACGGATGTAGAGTCACTGGAAAAAGTGCCGGCTCCCGTGGCAGAAGCATTCATGAGCAGTACAATGACCGGCATGAGATTAAGGGATATAAGAATCATCACCTTTCCCAAACATCCCACAGTGATAATAATTGAGGTGGAACAATACAATTCCGATGAAGAATTCCAACTGTTCTATGCTCCGGATGGAAAACTATTACAAAGCCTCGATGTAACAGAACTTGGAGGAGAGATTTATCCCGGACTCTTTTTCAATGATTAATACTGACGATTGGTGATTTGTTGATGGTATCCATTCATCAACAAATCACCAATCATTCATCACTAATCATTAATATACCTCTACCCTATCAGCAATACGCTTCGCTTTGTCGCGCAGCGTGTCAAGATCACTGTCAAGAGGTGCATAACACAGCACTACACCCATACGGCGGTTTACGCGGGTAGTAGGCTTACCAAAAATACGCAGATAAGTATCCTCTTCTTTCGTAACCTCTTCCATGCCACGATAATTGGGACGTTCCTGACTGGCTATCGGAGAAAGGATGACAGCACTGGCTCCTATACGCTCCTGCTTGATGCCAGGGATAGGCAGACCAAGCACCGCACGACAGTGCAATTCAAACTCATTCAGATTCTGGGTTCCGGCCAGGGTTACCATACCCGTATCGTGCGGACGTGGAGAGAGTTCGGAGAAATAGACACCGTTCTCATGGCTGAGAAAGAATTCCACTCCCCACAATCCGGCACCGGTCAAGGCACGGGTCACTTTCTCTGCCATATCCTGCGCCTCCCTTAGATGGGCAGGGTCAATATGGGCAGGCTGGAAGCTTTCACGATAGTCCCCACCCTTCTGTACATGGCCGATAGGCGGGCAGAACAAGGTCGGACCATTCTTCTGTGTTACGGTGAGCAGTGTTATCTCACTGTCGAACTTGATGAACTCTTCAATGATAAGTTCTTTGATGTCTCCACGGCTACCATTACAGCCATACTCCCAGGCATGCTCCAGTTCGTCGGCACTCTTTACGAGAGACTGGCCTTTACCGGAAGAGGACATCAGCGGTTTCACCACACACGGGAAACCTATCTTTTCAGCAGCAGCTTTCAGTTCATCCAAAGATTTGGCATAAAAATATTTAGCAGTCTTCAATCCCAGCTCTTTAGCTGCAAGGTCACGTATGGCTTTACGGTTCATGGTAAAGTTCACGGCGCGTGCACTGGGCACTACCTGAATGCCTTCTTTCTCGAAATCATACAGACGTTCCGTACGGATAGCCTCAATTTCCGGAACAATAATATCCGGCTGGTGTTTGCGTACTACACGTTCCAAAGCATCTCCATCGAGCATGCTGAATACCTCACATTCATCTGCCACTTGCATGGCAGGCGCTCCGGCATACGAGTCGCAAGCAATGATATACTGGCCCTTACGTTGGGCAGAAATAACAAACTCCTTGCCCAACTCACCGGAACCTAACAATAAAATCTTTTTCATCAATTCTTTTATTTACAATTTTATATATTTACGATTTGACGACGTACGATGTACGATTAGAGTTACTTTAGACAATAAACCGCCACAAGCCAAAGCAATCCCAATCGTACATCGTAAATCGTCTAATAGTAAATCCTCTTATTGGTGTTGTTCTCTCAACAAGTCATTCACCGTCTTTACCGGATTGAATGTAGTCAGAGGCACTTCTACAAATACTGTGTTCCAATCACTCATAGCCCCGTTCCACAAACCGGGAAGTTCAAGCGCCTTCAGGTCCTTGCCGTTCTTGGACTTATAGGAGATGAACCCCGTCGCTTTATCCACATACTTCACAAGATTGAACTTATGTCCTTTATAGTCACGTACGGCGCAAACCAAATCCACCGGATTGAAATGGGTACCTTTTTCAAACATTTCCTTCTTTTCCGGGTCGTCCATATCAATCTGCGAACTTTCCAGAATCTGCAGAGAGATAGTACCGTCACTGTTGTATGCCAGGAACGGACCTCCGCCCGGTTCGCCTACGTTCTTCACCATACCGCAAACACGCATCGGACGGTTCAGCTTCTCTTTCAGATATATAACCAACTCGGCATCTTCCAGATTCTTTGTCTCCGGATTCTTGCAATAGAGTTGTTTCTGCAGGAATTGCAGAACTTCAAGAATTTGCTCGTGTGTATACTTCCCGCTGTCAAGCAACTGCAGATAAGCAAACGCTCTCTGCTGTAACGCTACCAGCACACCGGCAATCAGTTTCTTATATAATACGGTGTCACCTTTCAGCTTGTCGGGTACCACATTGTCTATATTCTTTATGAAGATAATATCCGCATCAAGGTCATTCAAGTTTTCAATCAAGGCGCCATGACCGCCGGGACGGAACAACAATTTGCCATTGTCGCGGAAGGGTTTGTTTTCCATATCGGCGGCAATGGTATCGGTGCTCGGCTTCTGTTCCGAAAAAGAGATGTTATAATCCACCCCATACTTCTTTGCATAAGCGGCAGCCTTTTCGTCTACCAAAGCCTTGAACAAGGCACGATGTTCGGGCGAAACCGTGAAATGCACATTCACCTTACCGTTCTTATTGGCAGCATACAATGCTCCTTCTACCAAGTGCTCTTCCAGCGGCGTGCGGCTACCGTCTTCATACTTATGGAACTTAAGCAATCCTTTGGGCAGAGCACCATAGTTCAGTCCGGCCCCTTCGAGTAAGGCAGCAACAACCGCCTTGTAGTTTCCAGCGGCAACCAAAGTCGGTATATCCTTTCCGGCAGTCCTCTGGCAAGCGGTATTCAAGTCATCATAGAAGGCAAACTTCTCTATTTTCTCAAAGAAAGTCTTTTCAAAGTTTGTCTGGGGAGTGTCATAGTCTGCCCCGAGAAATTCAAACAAGTTCTTGAACATACGGCTGGCAGCACCCGAAGCAGGCACAAACTTCACCACCACTTTATCGGTTTGTGTATATGCCTCCCAGGCATCCAGGTATTTCTTCTGTTCATCCGTATCCGGAGCCAGTATACCCTTTTCTACAGAAGCGGCGGCAGACAGCTTCAAGTATGGAAAACCTTTTTCGAAACAAGCCAACTGTTCGGCTATTTGTTCTTCGGAGATGCCTTTATTTTCGAGCAACTCTTTGTCTTGCGGTGTTATCATAATATCTTGTTTTATTAATTCATGCCCAAAAATACAAAAAAAGCAGAACTGCCGTCAAGAAAATGAAGAAAAAACTTACCTTTGAAGCATAAAATACGGACGATTATGGAAACTGATGAATTTTTCACTATCAAAGAGAAAGATTTACTCTTCTCGCTCTACCGCAAACTGTTGCAACTTTCCGGAGAAACCCTCCAGAAGGGGGACTGCAAAAAGCTGAAAACACATCTTGTCAATACTATACAGAACAACCGTATCCAGCGTGATATATTCGGTTTGAATCCCGTCATCAAAGATATGCAGACGGCTGTCATTGTAGCGGAAGAAATCGGAATGAAGCGTGCTTCTATCCTGGGGCTCATGCTGCACGACTCCGTGCGCTGCGGCACTTGTACCGCTCTGGAAGTGGAGCAAATCTATGGCGAGGATGTGGCAGGCATCATCCGGGGATTGATACGTGTAAACGAACTTTATTCCAAAAGCCCTACCATCGAGTCCGAGAATTTCCGCAACTTGTTGCTGACTTTCGCCGAAGACATGCGTGTCATTCTCATCATGATTGCCGACCGCGTAAACATCATGCGGCAGATAAAGGATTGCAAGAACGATGAAGCCCGTCGGCAGGTAGCCAACGAAGCGGCTTATCTCTATGCGCCCCTTGCCCATAAGCTGGGTCTGTACAAATTGAAGTCGGAACTGGAAGACCTCTCATTGAAATATACAGAAAAGGAAGTTTACTACCATATCAAGGAAAAACTGAATGAGACCAAGGCATCGCGTGACAAGTACATTGCCGCCTTCATTGCACCGGTACAGAAGAAGCTCGAAGAAGCCGGACTGAAGTTCCATATTAAAGGACGCACCAAGTCCATCCACTCCATCTACCAGAAAATGAAGAAGCAGAAATGCCCCTTCGAAGGCGTGTATGACCTGTTCGCCATCCGCGTCATCCTGGACTCTTGCCTGGAAAAGGAGAAACTGGAATGTTGGCAGGCCTACTCCATCGTAACAGATATGTACCAGCCTAACCCGAAAAGGCTACGCGACTGGCTGTCCGTACCTAAAAGCAACGGATATGAATCACTGCACATCACCGTGATGGGCCCCGAAGGCAAATGGGTGGAAGTACAAATACGTACCGAACGCATGGATGATATTGCCGAACGAGGCCTGGCCGCCCATTGGCGATACAAAGGAGTGAAAGGTGAATCTGGTCTTGACGAATGGCTGACTTCCGTACGCGAAGCCTTAGAGAGCTCGGACAGCAACGGACTGGAAACGATGGACCAGTTCAAACTGGATTTGTACGAAGACGAGGTATTTGTATTTACCCCCAAAGGTGATTTGTTCAAACTTGCCAAAGGCTCCACCGTGCTCGATTTTGCGTTCCACATCCATAGCAAACTGGGCTGCAAATGTATCGGTGCAAAAGTGAACGGCAAGAATGTACAGCTGAAGCAAATGCTGCATAGCGGTGACCAGGTGGAGATAATGACATCGAATACGCAGACGCCCAAGCAGGACTGGCTGAACATCGTAACCACCTCCAAGGCACGCACCAAAATACGCCAGGCATTGAAGGAAATGGCTGCACGCCAGCACGCCTTCGCTAAGGAAACCCTGGAACGCAAGTTCAAGAACCGGAAGATAGAGTATGATGAAGGAACCATGATGCGCCTCATCAAGCGCCTCGGTTTCAAGATAGTGACCGACTTCTATCAAGCCATAGCCGATGAAGAACTGGATGTCAACGAGATTATAGACAAATACCAGGAACAGCAAAGACGGGAAAATGATACGCGCGACGATATTGTCTACCGCAGTGCTGAAGGCTATAACCTTCAACAAGGCATACCGGAAGAGATAGGTACCAAAGAAGATGTACTGGTCATTGATCAAAATCTGAAAGGATTGGATTTCAAGTTGGCACGCTGCTGCAATCCCATCTATGGAGATGATGTATTCGGCTTTGTCAGTGTGACGGGAGGTATCAAGATACACCGTTGCGATTGTCCCAATGCCAGTGATTTGCACTCACGTTTCGGCTACCGTATCGTGAAGGCACGCTGGGCCGGAAAGTCACAAGGTACACAGTACCCCATCACCCTGCGCGTAGTGGGACACGATGACATCGGCATCGTGACCAACATCACTTCCATCATTTCCAAAGAAACGGGTATTACTTTGAGAAGCATCGGCATTGACTCGCATGACGGGCTGTTCTCCGGAACACTGACCATCATGGTGAGCGATACGGGACATCTGGAAGCACTTGTCAAGAAACTGAGAACAGTAAAGGGAGTGAAACAGGTTTCAAGGAATTAAGCAACAACTATAATCCATGAAGTACGACTTTAAAAAGCAGTTGCGCAGTTTCGGATATGCCTGGAAAGGTATCCGGTGTTGCATAGGAAAAGAACAGAACCTGAGCTTCCATCTGATAGCTACGGCTGTGGTAGTCATTGCAGGATTCGTTTTAGGCATTACTCGCATGGAGTGGATGATAATCATTCTCTGCATCGGAGTGGTGATAGCAGCCGAACTGTTCAATACCGCCATTGAGAAGCTGGTCGACCTGGTGTCTCCCCAACAGCATCCCGTGGCAGGGCAAGTAAAAGACATAGCCGCCGGAGCAGTACTGGTATGTGCTGCAACGGCGGCCATTATAGGATTGATTGTATTTATCCCTTACCTCACCCGCTTCTTCTTATAATAAGGATAGGTCAGCAGTACAAAGAAAAATACGGCAAGCATAGCAGCAACAGACGCCACATGGTATATCTGCGCTTTGTCCATCAGGTGGCAAGCCACAGCCATGCCCACCAGCAGCCCTGCCTCCATGAACAAATGGCAAGTGGTGTTTGCCGTTCCACGCTGGCAATGGTGCGACAGCTTGACGAACATCTTCATGAACGGGACTGTAATGAACACCAATACAGCCAATGCCGCCAATGACCAGTAATCGCCCACAAACATCAGTGGCAGCAACGCTCCCGGTACAAAAGCAATCAACAGCATATTGATGGCAGGTACCCATGCACGCGGCAATAAGAAGCGGTCCATATTGCACAACGACACGCCTATCGGAGCACGGAAAGCCACATATACCCTCGATGCGAAAAATATGCTAGCCAGTCCGGCCGCTACGGACAGATAGGTCACCATACGGAAACCATACATCTTATACATTCCAATGCCCAACACAACACCCACCAGCATGCCCAAGCGTGCAGCCCATGCATATACCATGTTTCCTGCGCTGCGGCGCGCGGAAGTCGTTATGTCGATGGCCACCGTAATGCCCGCTGTGGTTGCCAGCCCGAAACATGCTCCCTGCACAGCGGCAAGCAGCAGAAATTTCGTATAACCATCCACAAAGGCATATCCCAGAACAGCCGCCAGCATAATGAGTGCGGAGTAAAGGAGCACGTGTTTCCTTTTATATTCATCGACCAGATAGGCATGGAAAGGACCGACAGCAAACATGGCCACCGCAAAGACCAGAAACATGCTGCCCGCCTGCCCGACGGAAACACCCAACTGCTCTCCCATCACAAAAGGAAGCAAAGGGAAAAGCATATAGACGGATATGAACAGCAACAGATTTGCCGTACACATCCGCCAAAAATTGAGTGTCATGAGTTTGTTAGTACTGTTCTTTCTCATTCGGGAAATCTAAATTCTTCACATCGGATACATAACGGCTGATGGCATCCGTCATCACTGTATGCAGGTCGGCATAGCGACGCAGGAAACGGGGACGAAAACCGTTATTCATACCCAGCATATCCTGAACCACCAACACCTGGCCGTCCACATCGCCACCGGCACCGATGCCTATAACGGGTATAGTCAGCTCGCTTGCCACGCGGGCAGCCAATGCGGCAGGAATCTTCTCCAATACCAGTCCGAAGCATCCGGCTTCTTCCAGCAAATGCGCATCGCGTACCAGTTTCTCGGCTTCGGCATCATCCTTGGCACGGACCGTATATGTTCCATACTTGTTGATGGATTGGGGCATCAGTCCGAGATGTCCCATGATGGGAATACCGGCGCTGAGGATACGCTTCACCGTACCGATGATTTCCTCGCCTCCCTCCAGTTTGAGGGCGTCGGCATGGCTTTCTTTCATAATACGGATAGCGGAAGCCAATCCCTCCAGTTCGTTGCCCTGATAAGAGCCGAAAGGCATGTCGACAATGACCATGGCACGCTTCACACCGCGAACCACGGATTTGCCATGATAAATCATCTGGTCGAGCGTGATGGGAAGCGTGGTGACATTGCCTGCCATTACATTGGAAGCGGAATCTCCCACCAGAATCACGTCTACCCCGGCACCGTCCACAATCTGCGCCATAGTATAGTCATAAGATGTCAACATTGATATTTTTTCGCCTCTCTGTTTCATTTCGATAAGGCGATGTGTAGTCACTTTACGAGTGTCGTCTGAAATATAACCCATGATAGTATTTACAATTTGGCAATTTACAATTTACAATTACTCAATTTAATTTTCGGCGCAAAGGTAATCCTTTTTCTGATTACTTGTGCAATTGAGTTAATTTATCGTAAGTGAATCCCTGAAAGTCATCCAATACATAATGACACAACGGAGCTATGTCTTCACGGGAATTGGTGGTTGCCAACCCTATAACGGTAGCTCCTGAAGCCATGCCGGCTTTCAGCCCGTTGAAGGAATCCTCGAATACATATGTGGTGTCGGGAGTTGTGCCGAAAACCTCCATACCCAACAGAAAACAATCCGGTGCAGGCTTGGAAGCCGTAAACATCTCGGCCGTAAGGATACGGTCGAAAAGAGTCTTTATTTCGGGATGAACCCGATAGACAGCTGCCATCTTCGCTTCGTTGGAGCTGGTCACTACGGCAGTCTTCACCCCATTCCGGTGTAGGTCGGCAATGAAGTCAAGCACTCCGGGAATAAAGTCGAATGACATTTCCTGTTCAAAGCGGTTCAGCCGTTCGGTAATTTCGGCCTGTTCCTTCGCCATGTCCGGAAAAAAGGTATCATAAATATAGACCAGCGTCTGGCCCTTCACCCTGCCTTCAATATCATCCATACCCAAATACTGCTTTCCCATTTCATGCCAGAAGTGGCTGTACTGTGTCTCCGTGTCTACCACCACGCCGTCAAAATCAAAAAGTACGGCGGTTGCTTTTGTTGTGTCCATAAACTTTCTTTTACCTAAATCTGTTAATACCAAAACATTATAGTGTACAAAGGTGGGAATAATCTGCGAATCAAACAAATATTTCTTACCTTTGTGCTCCTTAATTGACTCATATCAAATGAACAACGCGCATATATTAGGAACCGAACGTATTGGCAAACTGCTTGTGCAGTACTCCATTCCGGCCATTATAGGCATGACGATTACTTCGTTGTACAACATCATCGACAGCATTTTCATCGGTCATGGCGTAGGTCCTATGGGCATTGCCGGACTCGCCATTACTTTCCCTCTGATGAATCTGGTCGTGGCTTTCTGTACGATGGTATCGGCAGGCGGTTCCACCATTTCGTCCATCCGTCTGGGGCAGAAAGACCTGGACGGAGCAACGGAAGTATTGGGAAACACACTGATGTTCTGCCTGGTCAACGCATTCATATTCGGCAGTGTTTCATTCATCTTTCTGGATGATATTCTGCGCTTCTTCGGTGCCAGCAATGATACGTTGCCATATGCCCGCGACTTTATGCAGGTGATATTACTGGGTACCCCCGTCACTTATACCATGATTGGCCTAAACAATATCATGCGTGCCACGGGATATCCCAAGAAAGCGATGCTCACGTCTATGGTAACGGTAGTCTGCAACATAATCCTCGCTCCCATTTTCATCTTCCAATTTGACTGGGGAATACGGGGAGCTGCAACGGCAACGGTCATCTCGCAGTTCATCGGCATGGTGTGGGTAGTGAGCCATTTCCTGCAAAAGACAAGTGTGGTACGTCTGCAACGGGGGTTCTGGAAGATGAAGAAACGCATCATCAGCAGTATATTATCCATCGGTATGTCACCGTTCCTAATGAACGTCACGGCATGTGTCATTGTGATTATCGTAAACAACAGCCTCCAACAGTACGGAGGCGATATGGCCATCGGGGCATATGGCATTATCAACCGGCTGCTGGTACTCTATGTAATGATTGTATTGGGGTTGACGATGGGAATGCAACCGATTGTAGGCTATAACTTCGGTGCGCAAAAACACGACCGTGTGAAGGCTACCCTGCGCCTGACCATCATTGCCGGAGTATGTATCACCAGTACAGGCTTCCTTATCTGCGAATTGTTCCCCCATGCCATATCTGCCATCTTTACCAGTGATGAAGAGTTGATAGATATTGCTTCCAGAGGCGTACGCATTGCCGTAGCCATATTCCCGCTGGTAGGTGCACAGATTGTCATCGGCAATTTCTTCCAAAGCATCGGGAAGGCGAAAATCAGTATCTTCTTGTCGCTGACACGCCAATTACTGTATCTGTTGCCGGGACTACTGATATTCCCGCATTACTTTGGGCTGGACGGCATCTGGATATGTATGCCGGTATCGGACTTCTTTGCTTTTGTAACGGCAGCGGTGGCATTGTGGATATATGTAAAGAGATTACCCACAGGAATTACCGAAAAAGCGAGGTGAAAGTGATTTATTCTACTGCAAATATTGCATTTTATGTTATAACAAATAAATTGTTCGAAAATATATCATTCATTCAGCCCAAACACATCATCTATTCGCCCCAAACAGATGGTCTGTCTACCCCAAACGCATGATGTATGTTGCGGCAACTTTATTCGCTCTTGATGCTCTTTACCGGATTTTCATTGGCAATGCACCATGCCTTCAACACCACGGTAGCAACGATAAACAACAGCAACAGACAACCTACAAGAATATATCCGCCTATAGGGAATGGCACAACATCAGAGAACTGGCTCGCCCAAAGCTTTCCGGCCCGGCATGCTCCCCCAATACCTATGGCGACAGACGGAATGGCCAGCCAAAGCACATCTCTTGACAATAACAGCAAAATACTTTCCGTCTCCGCTCCATTCACTTTACGAATGGCAATCTCTTTTGAACGCAGGCGGATTTCATCATTCACATAGCCTATCAGTCCCATCAGAATGATAAAGAGTATGGTCAATGAAACCAGCAGGGTAACATCACGAAATACCCGTACAGACTCGGCATAACTGCGCATTTCCTGCTCCACCGAACGGAATACGAGGCTTTTCTGAGGATAAATCCGATGCATCTCTTCATTGAGGCGGGCGAGATTTTCATCCAATGGCTCTTTGAGGCGAACATGCAGGGTGGCAGCTGTCTTCCCCGTCCATTCCACCATCACCGGCAAATTATCGTTGGGCATATCGGCAAAACTGAAACTGTCTAACAGCCCGACAACAGTGCCATAATCATTCACCCGCTTGCCTATGGGGCTGTCTGTCCAATTCATCTTCTCATAAAAGACACTGTTGACAAGCAACTGACCTTCTCCCGTCAAGTTATGCCCCTCTTTCAGTCTCAGACCAATGAAAGGAAGAAAATCACTGTCGAACCAAGTATTACGAGGATAGAAAAGCTCGTTACCCTGATTGTCAAGAATTGGCTGGTTAGAACCGAACCACAATATAGGGCGTTCTGCCGAAGCAACCCCTTCCACATAAGGCAAACTGCCGACAAGACTACGCAGGCTATTGCCATCCACTTCCCGCTGGGTGGTATATGCCACACGTTCAGGACGCCAACCACGGTCACGCGTCGTTACATAACTGTACTGTGAAACGACCATCAGCATCATCCCCAGAATGAATGCCGCTCCGATGAACTGAACAAAAAGCAGTACCCGTTTCCAGCCACGACGCCCGGAAGTGTAGCGGCGGAACACTTGTGTCACCGGAATACGAGCGAAAAGCATGGCAGGCAGGCAACCACCTAAAATAAACAGTAACAGTATCACCGACAATGGTGCCCAAAGATTCTGCCAGTCAAAAAGAGCACTGAGAGGTACAGCTGCCAATTCTTCCATTTTTTCGTGGAAAATATACACCAGCAGTCCAATGAGCAGCAAGGCAAGCCCTACTACTATAGCAGTCTCTACCATGAACATGGAAAAGATGCTACTTCCCGAAGCACCGCTGCATTTGTGTACACCGATGGCCTTAGCACGCTGTGTCAGCGAAGCCACGGAAACGAGTACATAATTCAATGCGGTCGTAAAAAGCAGCACGATACCCAGGAAGAACATAATCCAAATCATCTTCCGTACTTGAGGAGTCTCGACATGCAGATTATGGATAGGGACAATACGTACGCTCAATTCTAAACCACTTTCCGGTGGAATATGACGGGCAATAGCTATGGACATACGCTCATTCAGCCAATCAGCATCCTGCGGGCTGCGCAGCCTGAGATAACCGTCGTAGTTTCCGCCGCTTTGCCAACCCAGGTTCCACTTCAGATGCCGCCCTATAGTAGGAAAGGAAATGATTGCCTCTGGACGCCTCTCCAAAGAAGTGTTCAACGGAATATCGGCAAAGATACCCTTCACGAGCAGTGTAGTCTGATATCCCCAAAAATCATAACGCAGTGTTTTCCCTATCGGATTTTCGTCACCGAAGGCCTCCTTTGCTGACTTGGCGGAAAGGAATACGACATCCGGACCCGCCAAATCCTGTGGATTGCCTTCTATCATCTCCAAACCGAGTACAGAAAAATAAAGTGTATCTGCCATCACCGTGGACATATCTAATTGGCGCTCACCCAACTGGAAACTATTATCAAAAAGAGAACAGCTCACTGTGCTACTTTCCACTTGTTCCGGAAACTCTTCGGCAATGGCAGCCGGAATCGGAATGATGGTAAAGCGACTTTCGTTACCTTCCAACACTCCATTTTTCAACCAACCCGTCTTCACAATATAAAGGTTATCCGAATCATGATAAAAGTTATCAAAACTCAACTCGAATGCAATCCGTGCAAATAGAAATACAGACATCAGCAGTCCCAATGCCAAAGATACAATCTTAATGGCATTGGAACCTTGCTTGTGCAACAAGCTTTGTAATGTATAATAAATGTGCCGCCTCATAATTTCCTGAAGTTATTCTTTATTCACTCTTGATACTGTCTACCGGATTCTCATTGGCAATCCGCCATGCCTTGAATACTACACAACCGATGATGAGCAATAGTACAATGCATGCAATAAGCAAGAATCCGCAGATACCAAAATCCACTCCCTCCACAAACTGCTCTATCCAGACACCGCCTATATACCAGGCTCCCAGCCCTCCAAGAAAAACGGCCGGCAAGGATATCCAGAATATATCCTTCGAGAAAAGCCGGAGAATGGATGACGCTTCCGCACCATTCACTTTACGGATGGCAATTTCCTTGCTGCGGCGTTGTATCTCGTCATTGATGTAGCCAATCAACCCCATTAACGTAACAAAAAGGATGGTTATGGCAGCCAGTAAAGCCGCATTACGGAAATCCGTGACGGTACTGTTCTGGTCGTCAATGACCTTTTGGAACGAGGAAAATACAATGTCACGGGTAGGAAACAGCTTTTCCATATCTTCGTTCAAACGCTTGAGGTTATCGTCAAAAGGCTCTTTCAGACGTAATTGGATGTTTCCGGAAAATCGGTCAAGATAAGTTGCATACATAGGTTGCACCGCCACATAAGCGGCATTGGATGTGGCAAAGTCTTTCAGTACACCTACAATATTGCCCGCTATGCGATCGCCGTTGCGCACTTGCCTGCCTATCGGTTTATCTTCCCAATGCATCATTTTCAAAAATGTTTCATTGACCAATATCTGCCCAGGGGCATCCATATTCTTGCCTTCCGCAAATTCCAACTTCATAAACGGGGCATAGTCCTTGCCAAATTCCACCCAACGCATGCTCATCCACTGCCCGTTATCAGTCGTAACCCCTTCTCCGCTCAATCCGTCTGTAAGAAGATTACCGCTACAAGCTCCATCTTCCACATAAGGCAAAGAAAGCATCACACTACGATTTGCATCGCTTTCCGCATCCGAGTCAAAGGATACGCCCGAAGCATAAGCCACCCGGTGGTAATCGAATCCACGTTCTTTATTGGTGATGTAATGGCTCTGCATAAGCACCAGCCCCAACAAGCCGAAAATAAAAGAGGTACCGGCAAACTGCACAAACAAGAGCGGACGTTTCCAGCCTTTCTTGCCTTCGGTGTACCGGCGGAAAACCTGCGTCACCGGAATGCGGGCAAAAAGCTGCCCGGGCAACATGCCGCCTATCATAAACAAAATGACTATCACTGAAAGCGGTGCCCAAATGTTTTCCCAAGAGAAAAGACCGGCAAGACTAACGTCGAGCATGTCCTCCAACGGCTCACGGAAATTAAATAGAAGCAGCGCTACAAGCAGCAAGGAAGAAAGCATGATGACTCCGGTCTCCCATAAGAACATACCGAAAATAGTTCCCGTATTTGCCCCACTACATTTATGTACGCCTATAGCTTTGGCACGACGGTTCATGGCTGAGATGGAAATAAGCACATAATTCATCGCCACAATAAAAAGTATGGCGGTTCCCAGCGTCAACAGAATCCATACCATACGCATGGTACTGATACCAAATTCCATACGGTAGTCCTTTATCGGAACCAGACTGATAAACACATCATCGCTCTTGCGCACCTGCTCGGCAAGTTTCTCTATTCGGGTGTTCACATCGTCCAATTGCACCCCCGGGCGCAGACGGACAAAGGACATATAGCTGTCTCCACCTCCCCACCCCCAGTATCCCCAATGATGCTTGAAGGAGGTAGCCAGAGACATCACGACACCACTTCCATAGAAACTGGAGTTTTCGGGAAAATCTTCAAAAATGCCCTTCACGGTCATTGGCATCTGTTTGTTATAGACCACCGTCTGCCCGATGGGATTCTTATCGGCAAACATGCTGCCGGCCAGCTCCCTGCTGATGAAGACCACCTCCGGATTATTCAGCTCGCGAGGGTCTCCACTGACAACATCAATGCCCATAGTGGCAAAGAAACAAGAATCGGCCGTCATGGCATTGGTCTGGAAACGGCGTTCATTGGCAAACCAAGCCGAATTGCTCCACCATTGCTGGGTGACGGTAACACTCTCCACCTCGTCAGGCAGGTTTTCGGCAATGGTACCAGCCACCGGTCCAAGAGTTATATGCGAAGGATGATACTCGTTGTTGTAATACCATACTGTTTTGACAAGACACAAACGTTCATGGTCCTTGTAGCAGGTATCATAATTGAGCTCGAATGCCTGACGGGAAAAAATGAGGATACTGACTGCCAACCCCAGTCCCAAGGAAATAATCTTGATGAGGTTGGAGCCTTTTCCTCGTATCAGTGTCTGAAGAGTGTAATATAGTTGTCTCATGGAAGTTGTTTTAAAAGTCTGTTACAAATCCTGCGCTGCCACACTTGCCACCACACTACCGTCGAAAAGATGTATCGTGCGGTGTGCAAACGAGGCGTCGTGCTGGCTGTGGGTCACCATAATAATCGTAGTACCCTCTTTATTCAGTTCTGTCAACAGATTCATCACCTCAGCTCCGTTCTTGGAGTCCAAGTTACCGGTAGGCTCATCGGCGAGTATCAGCTTGGGATTGGTTACGACCGCACGGGCTATCGCCACACGCTGCTGCTGACCGCCGGAAAGCTGTTGCGGGAAGTGTTTGGCACGGTGGCTGATGTTCATCCGCTTCAGTATATCCTCTACCATGCGTTTGCGCTCACTTGCCTTCACGCCGAGGTACGTAAGGGGAAGTTCCACATTCTCGTAGACGTTCAGTTCGTCTATCAGGTTGAAGCTCTGGAACACGAATCCCAGCTTGCCCTTGCGCACACGGGTACGTTCCTTTTCCTTCAAGTCCGCTACTTCCTGACCGAGCAGCTTGTAACTGCCCTCCGTAGGATTGTCCAGCAGCCCGAGGATGTTCAGCAAGGTGGACTTGCCGCAACCTGACGGTCCCATAATGGCTACAAACTCCCCCTCCTTTACATCGAGGCTGACGTGGTTCAATGCTACTGTCTCTACTTCCGAAGTACGGAATACTTTGCTGATGTTGTTAATTTCAATCATGATATTCTATGTATTAATATTATTATCATTCGCTCTTAATGCTGTTTACCGGGTTCTCGTTCGCTATCCGCCAGGACTTCCAAAGTACGCAGGCTACGATAATCACCAAATTGGCCATCACTACCAGTACGTATACTGCCCAACTGACGGGAATACGCTCCGCGAACTGTTCCATCCACATTCCGTTGACATACCATGCCAATACCGTACCGATGACAACTGCCGGAGCTGCCACAACGAGTATATCCCTTGACAACATTTCCAAGATGCCAGAAGCCTCTGCGCCGTTCACTTTGCGGATGGCAATCTCCTTGCTGCGGCGGCGCACCTCATCGGTGGTATACCCAATCAGCCCCATCAGCATGATGAAGAACATGGTCACTGCCGCCATCAAAGTGGCATTGCGGAATACACGGACAGAATTATAGCTGTTCTCTATCCTTTTCTCATAACCGGTAAAGTCAATAGTCTGGTCATGGAAAGCCTCGGCTACATCGTGGTTCAACTTCTGCAGATTTTCGGTAAAGGGTTCTTTCAAACGGACATGTACCGTTCCATAAAAATTCTTGTTTCCCCGGGCTATGAAAGGCATCTTCTCGGTTCTGAAACTCTCTATCTGGAAATCCTTCAACTGCCCTACGACCTTGAATGTATTCCCTTCGGTATATACCGTACGGCCCACGACGTCGTCTCCCCAACGCATCATCTCGGCAAAGGTCTCGTTCACCACGACTTCCTCTTTATCGCGCGCCATACGTCCCGTCTTCATAGTCATGCCCATCAAAGCAGGAAAGTCCTCGCGCATGAAATAAGAAGAACGACAAGAGAACAGTGCCTGCCCGCTCTCACTATGAATCATCGAACCGCTATATCCGCTAATGGGCGTGCTGTTGGCGCTGGACACCGCTTCCACGTAGGGCAATCCCTTGAAGAACTGATAAGCCGCATCACGCGTCGCTTCATTATCCCAGTAGGCATTGCCTATGGCTATCTGCTTGGGATTATACCCCATATCCTTTTTCAGTACATACTGGTATTGCGACATCACCACACACATCAATCCACTAATGAATGCCACGCCTGCAAACTGGACAAACAGCAACGGACGCTTCCAGCCCTTCTTCCCCTCGGTATAGCGGCGGAACACCTGCGATACGGGAATACGCGCAAAGAGCCGGCCCGGCAATACGCCTCCCACTATAAACAGCAGAAGCACTACCGACAACGGTACCCAGATACGCTCCGGAGCCAACAAGGTGGAGAGCTTTACAACGACCGTGTCTTCCACAAAATCGCGGAAGTTGAGCATTATCAACGCCATCAGCAGCAATGCCGCCACAATGATGATACCCGTTTCCAGCAAAAACATGCTGAAAACCGTGCCACCGCTCGCACCGCTGCATTTATGTACGCCTACCGACTTGGCGCGGTAGCTCAAAGAGGAAATGGAAATCAGCACATAGTTCAACGCCGCAATGAAAAGAATGGCAAAACCAAGAATGCTCATGATGACACGCATCCGCTGCACATCATCATAATTGCGGTATGTATCACGGATGGGCTGCACAAAAGCCGTGTAGCCGTACTCTTTCTTATCTTCTGCCGGGCGATACTTGTCTATCATGGCATCAATACGCGCATTGACAACAGATTTGTCGGCACCGGGACGGAAACGGATAAACTCTACCCAACTGTCTCCCCCGCTCCACGAGTAGTTATTCCAGTTGCGGCTCCACAAGGTAGGCATCGAGATAACCGCTTCCGGATTGATTGTGGCGTTCTCAGGCAAATTGGCATAGATTCCCTTCACCGTCAGGTCAAACTGATGGTCATAATTAAGCGTTTTCCCTATAGGATTCTCCTCACCGAACACTTTCCTTGCAAAGCGTTCACTCAAGAAAATAATATCCTTCTGCACCAAGTCCTTTTCGGGATTCCCGTTCAGGACGTCGATACCCATGGTACGGAAGAACAGCGAATCGGCTGCAATCTTCCTGTCATCAAGACGCACGCTTCCATTGTAAAGAGGAGCAGATACCATAGACGTGCTCAAACTTACTGCCGACTCCACCTCTTTGGGGAAGTTCTCCAAAATGGCCCCTGCCACGGGACCGCAATTCCACTCTTGAGGCTCAAACTTCTCTCCTTTCACCGAGAATATCGACCATACCTGATACAAGTTATCATAATCCTTAAAGCAAGTGTCAAAACTCTGTTCATATGCCACGCGGGAGAAAAGCAGAATACTCATCGTCAATCCCAATCCCAAAGAAATGACCTTGATGATATTCGAACCGCGTCCCCGCAGTAAAGTCTGAATTACATAATAGATTTGTTTCATTCCGTTTATCGTTTATTAGATTTATTTTCTTGCTTTTCATATTGCAGAAAGCGTGCCAAAGAATACACAAACCTGATTATCAGCGCATATCGCATTTCAGAAGAAGACAAAGGTGTCTAATTTTTAGACACTCCCGTCTAAAAATTAGACAGAGGCCGAATCTCTGTTCAGCCTCATAGAACAAAAAAAAGGGAAATTAGAAAAGAATCCATAAGAATGAAAACTTTACCTTTGCCCACAGTTTTCTAAAGATAGAGTATAAACGTAAAATGAAGCACCTGCACATGAAATTCCCCAAACTCTTATATCCTTCATTCCTATGCCTGCTTATAGCCGGCTGCGACATGATAGATTATCACCCTTACGATGTACACATCAGCGGTGAAACCGATGTCAATGCCCACAACATTGCCCAAATAGAGCAGAACTGCCAGAACAAGACAACAATCCGGTTCGTAACAATGGGTGATTCCCAGCGCTGGTATGACGAGACCGACGACTTTGTAAGCCACCTCAACAAGCGGGACGACATAGATTTCGTCATTCATGGCGGAGACGTCAGTGACTTCGGTGTAACAGACGAGTTCCTTTGGCAACGGGACATTATGAACAAACTCAAGATACCCTATGTGGTACTTCTCGGCAACCACGACTGTCTGGGCACGGGCGAAGAGACTTATCGCGTAATATTCGGAGACCCCAATTTCTCCTTCATTGCAGGACGGGTAAAGTTTGTCTGCCTGAATACCAACGCCATCGAATTTGACTACTCCCGCCCCATTCCCGACTTCGAGTTTCTTGCCGCACAGATACGCGACCATGAAGAGGAATTCGATAAAACCGTTGTGTCCATGCATATACGCCCGTTCTGCAACGAGTTCAACAATAATGTGGCACACGTATTCCAGCGTTACATCAAGGAATTTCCCGGACTGCAGTTCTGTACATCCGCACACGAACACCATCGCTTCGAGAAAGACCTCTTTGAAGATGGGATAATGTATTACATGAGCGACTGCATGAAGAACCGCAATTACTATATATTCACCATAACCCCCGACGGATATGAACGCGAAGTGGCATATTATTAATCACCTGGCATGCGCCGTCGTCTTCTTGTCGGTATGCTCTTTTTCTGCTTTTTCACAAGAGAGAGATACCATCTTCATCATAGAACACGATACCGTATGGATGGACCTGCAACCGGATGCCGTCATTGAAAGCCAGACCAGAGAGAACCGTTATGACCGCCGCGTACACCGCTACCGCAGGCATTGGGAGGTCTTGATTCCGACGCACACCAAAATTCAGTTTGCCGGCAATATGGGGTTGCTGTCATTCGGTACCGGATGGGATTACGGCAGAAGAAACCAATGGGAAACAGACGTATTCTTCGGAGTATTGCCCAAATATGACTCCAAACGTACCAAGCTGACATTCACTGTCAAGCAGAACTACCTTCCCTGGAGCCTGCAAATAAAACAGAGCCGTTTTTCTGTAGAACCGCTGGCTTGCGGTATGTATCTGAACACGGTATTCGGCGATGAATTCTGGGTCAATGAACCGGAACGCTACCCTAAAGGATATTATGGTTTCTCCTCTAAGGTACGCATCCATGCATTCTTAGGACAGCGCATCACTTACGACATCGACCCGCAACGACGGTTCACGGCCAAAGAAATCACTTTCTTCTATGAAATAAGTACATGTGACCTATATGTAGTCAGCGCCTTCACCAACAAGTATCTGAAACCCAAGGATTATCTGAGCTTGTCATTTGGCATCAAACTGCAACTGCTATAAGTTCTTTTTTCAGTACCGCCACGAACTCTTACTGAAGTTGCTGCCAACTAATTTCTGTTTTACTTAAATCTATTCGTCCCACAATCGTTATATTATCGTCCGACAGTTGTTGAATTATCGTCCGACAGCTGTCGGACGATAATTCAACAACTGTCGGACGATTAATTCTTAGCAAGCAAAAATATAAAATAAAGCGGCATAAGGATTTGCTAAATGAGAAGGAGAATCTTAATACTTTGAAAACTGAGAGATTTACCGAATATAATGCAGATAAATCATTAACTTTGCCTGCAGAAAACAGAAATAGTTTATGGCAAAAAAAAACGGAAACATCCTGATTGTCGATGATAACCGAGGCGTACTTACCGCCTTGCAGCTTTTGTTAAAGCCATATTTTGAAGGGATAATCACACTTCCCTCTCCCGTAACCCTGCCCAGCGTATTGCGAGAAAGGTCATGGCAAGTGGTTCTTCTTGACATGAACTTCACCTCGGGCATCAATACCGGCAACGAGGGACTATACTGGCTCCATGAAATAAAGAAGCAATGTCCCACCCTGCCCGTAGTGCTGTTTACCGCCTATGCCGACATTGACCTTGCCGTACGGGGAATCAAGGAAGGAGCCACAGACTTCGTCGTGAAACCCTGGAACAACCAGAAACTGGTGGAAACCTTACTGAATGCCGTATCAGCTTCTGAAACAAAATCTCCGGCCAACGGCCCAAATGCCGGACGTACGGCAGAAAGCAGCCACCTGTTTGCAGATACCCGCAACATGTATTGGGGAAACAGCCCCGCCATGCAGCAGCTCCGCCTTTTGGTGGAAAAAGTGGCCTCTACCGATGCCAATATCCTTATTACGGGCGAGAACGGTACCGGTAAAGAGATGCTGGCACGCGAAATTCACTCCCTTTCACCGCGCAACCGGCAGGAGATGGTAAGTGTGGATATGGGTGCAGTCACCGAAAGCCTTTTCGAGAGCGAACTGTTCGGCCACATGAAAGGCTCTTTCACCGATGCCCATGCCGACCGTGCCGGCAAGTTCGAAGCAGCCAGCCGCAGCACCCTCTTTCTCGATGAAATAGGCAATCTCCCCTACCATCTGCAAGCCAAACTGCTGACCGCCATCCAACGACGCAGCATTGTCCGTGTAGGCAGCAACACTCCCATTCCCGTAGACATACGGCTGATTTGCGCTACAAACCGCAATCTGCCCGAGATGGTGGCAAAAGGCGAATTCCGCGAGGACTTGCTGTACCGCATCAACACGATACATCTCGAGATACCTTCGTTGCGCGAGCGGCCCGAAGACATCATCCCCCTTGCAGAGCTTTTCATCGCCCGCTTCTGCAAGCAATATGACAAGCCCCCTGTCAAGCTGACGGACGGCGCCTGCGAGAAACTTACGCTCCACCCCTGGTACGGCAATATCCGCGAACTGGAACATGCCATCGAAAAAGCCATTATCATCTGTGACAACGAAACCCTTCCCGCAGAACTGTTCCAGCTGGCACGGCGAACCGGCACTCCCGAAGCAGCCGCATCCACGCTCGAAGAAATGGAAATGCAGATGATACGGAAGACGCTCGACAAATGTAGCGGAAATCTCTCTGCCGTCGCCGCACAGCTGGGTATCACCCGCCAGACGTTGTACAACAAAATGAAGAAGTATGGCCTTTAATTATTCATTCCGTGTTGCCGTCAGTCTGGCAGTAGCGCTCCTTGCAGGGGTGATGTGGACTGTGGACGTATTTTGGGGCGCGCTCTGTACCGCGCTGCTTCCCATAGCCTTGTACTGGCAGCAGAAGCTATACCGCCATCATGTGCGGAAAGTGCTTTTCATGCTCGACGCCATCGAAAACAACGACAATGCCATCCACTTCTCCGAAACGGAAAACACTGCCGACGCACGACTCGTGAACCGTGCATTGAACCGGGTTGCCCATATACTTTATAATGTGAAAAGTGAAACAGCCCAGCAAGAAAAATACTACGAACTCATCCTGGACTGCGTGAATACCGGTATCCTTGTCCTGAACGACAATGGTGCCGTATATCAGAAAAACAGCGAAGCCCTCCGTTTGCTGGGCCTCAATGTCTTTACCCACGTCAGCCAGCTGAACCGCGTGGATCCGCGTCTTTCGTCCCTTCTTGCCAATTGCCGCCCGGGAGACAAATTGCAAATGCCTTTCAACAACGAGCGAGGCACTGTCAACATGTCTGTCCGCGTCAGCGACATCACAGTCCGTAAAGAACATCTGCGCATCCTCGCCTTGAACGACATCAACAACGAGCTGGATGAAAAGGAAATAGATTCCTGGATCAGGCTTACCCGCGTACTGACGCACGAAATAATGAACGCCGTCACTCCCATAACCTCCCTGAGCGATACACTGCTGGGACTGACCGAGGCACAAGCCTCCAAAGAAGAAATCAGAAACGGCCTGCAGACTATCAGCAGTACAGGCAAGGGCCTGCTCTCTTTTGTGGAATCATACCGGAAATTCACCCGTATTCCCACCCCCGAACCATCCTTGTTCTACGTAAAAAGCTTTATCGAGCGGATGGTCGAACTCGCCCGTCACCAGCACCCCGATGTCCGGGTCACCTTTCATACGGACATCGCGCCAAGCGACCTTATTCTATATGCCGATGAGAACCTGGTATCACAAGTGGTCATCAACCTACTGAAAAATGCCATACAAGCCATCGAATCGGATAAAAATACAGATAAAGAAGGACATATCAACATACGTGCCTACTGCAACGAAGCGGAAGCCATACTGATAGAAATTTCCAACAACGGACCTGCCATTCCCAATGACATTGCCGAACACATATTTATCCCCTTCTTTACGACCAAAGAGGGTGGAAGCGGTATTGGATTGAGTATTTCCCGGCAAATAATGAGGCTTTCCGGCGGAAATTTATCCTTATTGCCTGGTAAAGAAACCACCTTTATTTTAAAATTCAATTGAACTATTTTAGATTTGTATTTGTTAAACACATTGCATATCTTTGTACTATTAGACATAAGAAACATCACATTTCAAACTATATAGCATAGAATTTATGATATTTACAGCAGGAAACATACTACTTATAGGTTCCATATTACTTTTCGTCAGCATCATTGTCGGCAAGACCGGCTACCGTTTCGGAGTGCCTGCGTTATTGCTTTTCCTTGTCGTCGGTATGCTGTTCGGCAGTGACGGATTGGGATTGCAGTTCCACAACGCCAAGGAAGCACAGTTCATCGGCATGGTTGCACTCAGCATCATTCTGTTCTCCGGTGGCATGGACACCAAGTTTACGGAGATAAAGCCCATATTGACTCCCGGCATTGTTTTGTCAACTGCAGGAGTGCTGCTCACGGCCCTCTTTACCGGATTATTTATCTGGTGGCTGTCCGGCATGAGCTGGACCAACATCCACCTGCCGTTGATAACCTCCCTTTTGCTTGCATCCACCATGTCATCTACCGACTCAGCCTCTGTATTCGCCATTCTGCGTTCACAAAAAATGAACCTGAAGCATAATCTGCGCCCCATGCTGGAACTGGAAAGCGGTAGTAACGACCCGATGGCATATATGCTGACAATCGTGCTGATTCAATTCATCCAGTCCTCCGGAATGGGAGTTCCCCAGATATTGGGCTCTTTTGCCATACAGTTCATTGTCGGTGCCGCAACCGGTTATTTCCTCGGAAAGCTGGCCATCCTTATGCTGAACCGGCTGAATATAGACAACCAGGCACTCTATCCTATCCTGTTGCTGTCCTTTGTATTCTTCACCTTCTCCATCACCGACCTGCTGAAAGGCAACGGTTACCTGGCCGTGTATATCGCCGGAATGATGGTAGGCAATAACAAAATCATGCACCGGAAAGAGATTTATACTTTTATGGACGGACTGACCTGGCTTTTCCAAATCATCATGTTCCTCTGCCTCGGTCTGCTTGTCAACCCCCATGAGATGCTGGAAGTTGCAGTCGTGGCATTGCTCATCGGCGTCTTCATGATTGTCGTGGGACGTCCTCTCAGTGTTTTTCTCTGCCTGCTGCCTTTTGGCAAGAGAATCACCCTCAAGTCACGGCTATTCGTATCGTGGGTAGGATTACGTGGCGCAGTACCCATTATCTTTGCCACCTATCCCGTGGTGGCTAATGTGCCCGGCGCCCATGTCATCTTCAACATCGTATTTTTCATAACCATCGTCTCACTGGTCATCCAGGGTACCACAGTCTCCTGGGTAGCCCGGCTGCTTGGCCTCTCCACCCCGCTGGAAAAGACCGGAAATGATTTCGGAGTTGAACTGCCCGAAGAGATTGACTCCAACTTGCACGACATGACCATTACACAAGAAATGCTGGAGCAGGCAGACACCCTGAAAGACATGAACCTGCCCAAAGGCACACTGGTGATGATTGTAAAACGTGGCGATGAGTACCTCATTCCGAACGGAACATTAAAACTTCATGCCGGTGACAAGCTGCTTCTTATTTCGGAAAATAGCAAGGAATAAGAATTACAGATAAGTTTCTATCCGTTCCAGGGTAAGAAAAAAGTGGAAACTATTTGCTTTGCATCACTATAAGACCTATCTTTGCGCAGTTTTAACTAAAGTGTGCAACAGCTGAATGGAACAAGAACAAGGGTTCATCGATTATATAGAACAAAGCATTATTAAAAACTGGGATCGCAACGCCCTGACAGACTACAAAGGAATTACACTGCAATACAAAGATGTAGCACGGAAAATAGCCAAATTCCATATCGTATTGGAAAGCGCCGGCATCAGGCCCGGTGACAAGATTGCCGTTTGCGGACGTAACAGTGCACATTGGGCAGTCGCTTTTCTGGCGACGGTTACCTATGGAGCTGTCATTGTTCCCATTCTGCATGAGTTCAAGGCCGACAATATCCACAACATCGTCAACCATTCCGAAGCCAAGCTGCTGTTTGTCGGCGACCGGGCATGGGAAAACCTCAATGAAGAGGCAATGCCCCTGCTGATGGGTATCGTACTGCTGACGGACTTCACTCCGGTAGTTTGCCGCAACGAGCAGCTGATGGAGGCTTTCGAACATCGCAACGTCCTCTATGGCACACGTTTCCCCAAGAATTTCCGCCCCGAGCATATCAGCTACCGCAAGGAGGAATCACCCGAAGAACTGGCTGTCATCAACTATACTTCGGGCACCACGGGATATTCCAAAGGGGTCATGCTCCCCTATCGCAGCCTTTGGTCCAATGTTGCATATTGCCATGAGATGCTCCCCGTACGTCCGGGCGACCATATTGTATCCATGCTGCCTCTGGGACATGTATTTGGTATGGTGTACGATTTTCTATACGGTTTTTCCGCAGGCGCCCATCTGTATTTCCTTACCCGTATGCCGTCTCCCAAGATTATTGCACAGTCATTCTCCGAAATCAGGCCACGGGTCATTTCGTGTGTACCGCTTATCGTAGAAAAGATTATCAAGAAGGATATCCTGCCCCGGATAGACAATAAAATAGGCAAGCTGCTATTGCGGATGCCCATTGTCAACGATAAAATCAAGGCTGACATGCGCAAAAAGGCAATGGAAGTATTCGGCAGTAATTTCGATGAAATAATCATCGGAGGAGCACCGTTCAATGCCGAAGTGGAACGCTTCCTGAAGCAGATAGGCTTCCCCTATACCATTGCATACGGAATGACGGAATGCGGCCCCATCATTTGTTCCAGCCGCTGGGAAACATTGAAACTGGCCTCTTGTGGCAAGGCAACCACCCGCATGGAAGTAAAGATAGACTCTCCCGACCCTCAGAACGTGGCAGGAGAAATAATCTGTAAAGGTGCCAATCTGATGCTGGGCTATTACAAAAATGCCGAAGCGACTTCCCAAATCATCGATGTAAACGGCTGGCTGCACACCGGCGACCTTGCAACGATGGATACCGAAGGATATGTCACTGTCCGCGGACGCAGCAAAAACATGTTGCTCACAGCCAGTGGTCAGAACATCTACCCCGAGGAGATTGAAAGCAAACTGAACAACATGCCCTATGTGTCCGAATCACTGATCGTATTGCAGAAAGACAAGCTCGTGGCTCTTATCTATCCGGATTTTGACGATGCATTCGCCCATGGTATGGAACAATCGGACATCGAAAAGGTTATGGAGGACAATCGGAATGAATTGAATCTGCAATTACCGGCCTACAGCCAGATTACAAAAGTCAAGATACACTTCGAGGAGTTCGAGAAAACGGCAAAGAAGAGCATTAAAAGATTTATGTATCAGGAAGTAAAAGGGTAAGGGGAATGTGTCAAAACCTTCTTTAACGCTTTATTTTAGGCGCGGATGACGCAGATTTCACGGATTTAGTTTATTGAATCCGCATTATTCCGCGTAATCCGCGCCTAATATTATAACATTATAAAAGTCTTCATGTGCTTTTGACACATTCGCATCCTTTTTGTTAACAAAAATAGAAGCAAAGGAATAAACGGCTAATAAGTGTTATAAAACATACTTTTTTAGTTGGATAATTTGCAGATTTATCAAAAGTCCGTATCTTTGCAATGTGTTTTTCATAGTATTAGATTTAAGGTTAACAAAGGTTGGAGTACAGCGGTACTCCTTTTTTTATGCCCGTAAATCAGATATTCCCGGAAAGCCTCTTCAGTCCCTTCAATACAGATTTATCTTTCACCTCCATGATGCTGATGGCATAGCCGCCACCGGAAGCAGCTTTCAGTTTCAAGACCGTTTTGGGAGAAACGATACCTTCACGGATAACATAAGCTTGCGGATTTGTCTTATAATCGGCATCTTTTGCATCGGCATAGACGGTTGCAATATACTGCTTGTCTGCATCCAGGAAGTCCAGTTTCAGAGTTGAAGCATGTCCGTGCTCACTGCTGGTGCAACCGATAAACCAGTCATTCGTACCTTTTGCCTTACGGGCAACAGTGATGTAACGTCCCGGCTCAGCTTCCAGATAGCGGCTGTCGTCCCAATCCACAGCCACATCTTTGATGAACTGGAAAGCATCCATGAAACGCTCATAATTCTCAGGAAGGTCGGCAGCCATTTGTAGAGGGCTGTACATAGTGACATAAAGTGCCAGCTGACGCGCCAAGGTAGTATTGGCATGCGTATGGCTGTTCGGATTCAACTTATTGATGTCCATTTCAAAGATACCGGGCGTATAGTCCATCGGACCACCCTGCAAACGGGTAAACGGAAGTACCGTTGTGTGGAAGGGCTTGTTACCGGCAAAAGCCTCGTACTCCGTGCCTCGGGCAGATTCATTGCCTATCAGATTGGGATAGGTACGGCATAAACCAGTCGGACGTACCGCTTCATGGGCATTGACCATTATCTTGTGTTTGGCAGCTTCGGTCACGGCGTATAGGTAATGGTTGTTCATCCATTGTCCATAGTGATGCTCGCCACGGGGAATCATATTGCCTACGTAGCCACTCTTTACCGAATTATATCCATATTTATTCATCAGACGGTAGGCAGCTTCCATGTGCCGCTCATAGTTACGGACGGAAGCCGATGTTTCATGGTGCATCATCAGACGGACACCCTTGGAATGAGCATATTCATTCAGATACTTGATGTCAAAATCGGGATAAGGAGTCACGAAATCGAAAACATAATCCTTGGAATTACCGAACCAGTCTTCCCAACCCGTATTCCAACCCTCCACCAATACCTGGTCAAAACCGTGTTCGGCAGCAAAGTCTATGTACTTCTTCACATTAGCCGTGTTGGCCGGATGAATGCCGTTCGGTTTCATCTTGGAATAGTCCGTATCATCCAGTTTCACAGAAGGGAGGTCAAAAGTATATGCCCAGGGCTTTCCCCCTGCAATCATTTCCCACCATACGCCGACATATTTCACCGGCTTAATCCAGGAGGTATCATCATACTTGCAAGGCTCATTCAGATTGAGAATCAAATTGGAGGCCAGTATCTCGCGGGCATCATCACTGACTATGACCGTACGCCAGGGAGTATGGCAGGGAGACTGCATATACCCTTTATTTCCTTGGGCATCCGGGGTCAGCCAGGATTCAAAAACGAGGTTCTTGTCATCCAGGTTGAGATGCATGCAAGAGTAGTCTACCAAGGCTGCCTCGTGCAGGTTAAGGTACACTCCATCAGCTGTTTTAAGCTGTATGGAAGTCTGGACACCCGTCGGCGAAAAGACAGTTTGTGACGCATTGTCACTCACAGCTCCCTGCAGCAGTCCACGGATTTCAGAGAGTTTGGACTCCGTGTAATCATATTCCTGGGTATCATAATCTCCCGGAATCCACCAGGCAGTATGGTCGCCGGTCATGGCAAACCGGGAATGCTCTTCCTTTATCACAAAATAAACCAGATTCTTCTGTTGCGGAAACTCATAACGGAATCCCACGCCGTCATCATATACCCGAAAACGGATATTCATAAAACGAGTGGTAGACGGTTGTTCAAGTTCTACCAGCAATTCGTTGTAGTGGTTGCGGATATCTTTTGTTTCCCCCCACACCGGTTGCCAGGTTTCATCGAAAGTGGAAGTAGAAGTCTTTACTACTTTGAAACCATCCATCAGGCTGGTAGCTCCTTTCAGTTCCAATCCCAACGTACTGGGATTGATGACAGGAGCCCCTTTATAATCCACCTGATAGGCTGGTCTCCCGTCTTTTGTCAGTTCAAAATCCAGCTTCACCATGCCCGAAGGGGATGAAATGCCTTCAGCATTCCCCGCCAGGGCAGAAAAAAGCAAAGCCGCGCTAAGTACAAATTTCTTCATAATAATGATATGTTTTTTGTGTTAATAGATAAACTCAATGATATGTTCCTTTCCATCATCCGGCAACCTCAGCAGGCAGGTCCCCTGCTTCTTGTCGGGACACCAGGCAGTTATCGTAAACTCTGTCTCCCGATTTTCTTCCAGCTTTCCGACATTCGTTTTCTTGATTTTCTGACCGTCCAGCAAAGCTGTTCTCGGCATCTGTTCCGTATAGATGCAGAACATCAGGTTTCGTTGGCCGGGTAAGCTATATTTCTCACCGGTCCGTGTACCTACTTTCAGCGTATAGCCTTTGTCGGTAGTCTGGCAAGTAATAGGAGTGCGCATGAACTCTCCACGCAAATATCCTAAATCAGTTCCTGCATCTTCATAAAGCGAGAAGGTAGTTTCACTGCCCGCTGCAGCAGGAAATATCTCAAACGTAACCGGATAGACCGGTTTCTCATCCGTATAGTTCATGACCGGCATTTGAGGTATGATACTTCCCTGCTTTACAAACATAGGAATAGTATTGAGGGGAGCATCCACCGTCATCCATTGCTCACCGCTATATGCTGTGTGTTTGTTGTTGTAGTCAATCCAAGTTCCTTCAGGAAGATACACATTCTTGTTTCGCGCTCCTTTCTTTACCACCGGAGCAACCAGCAGTTCGCTGCCAAACATGAACTGGGCATCCGTTGAGAACGTTTCCATATCTGCCGGATATTCCAGAAACATCGGTCGCATGAGAGGCAACCCCGTTTCGTGTGCTTCGCGGGCATACGTATAGATATAAGGCAAAAGACGATACTTCAATTCGATGGCTGCCTTGGCATTCTTCTCGGCCTCTTCGCCGAACAGCCACGGCTCCACAGCCACGTTGCCCTCATGATGAATGCGGCTCAGGGGATTGAAAGCGCCCATCTGTATCCACCGCGTATAAAGTTCAGCCATCGCAGGATAATTCTCTATATCTCCGCAATAACCGGTAATGTCACAAGTAGTAAAAGGAATAATTCCCAAACCGGCAGACAACAGTACCGGAATCTGATTGGCCATCTGTCCCCAGCCCTGCGTCACGTCATCACCGTTTCCACAGTCACCGGTCCAGCCGAAGGTATAGCGTTGCAAGCCCGCAAAAGCGGCACGTGTCATCTGAAATACGCGACGGTTAGGATTCCGTTTCTCAAACTGCTCCTTCACCACCTTATCCCACGTAAGACCATAAACATTGTGAATCTCATCATGCATGCCCAAATGGTGTTTCATCACCAGGCGTTCCGTCTGCTCCTCATTGCTCCAGGCAGGTTCACCCATATCAGTCCAGAAACCGGCAATGCCATCATCAATGGGCTTCTGCTGATAAGCTCCCCACCAGTCTGCCACAGCAGGAAGGGTGAAGTCCACTACTCCACAATTACCACCCCAGGGCCAGGGCATGTCATAACTCCTGCCGTTGGTGGAGTCCTTTACCAGATACCCTAACCTATCGGCTTCCTCCCATTGCCGCTTATTGGCTTGTGAAATGACCGGATCTTGCGAAACCACCACCTTGAAGCCCATATCCTTGAGGTCTGCAAGCATCTTTTTCGGATTCTCGTAGTTCCCTTTCCGCCATTCAAAATCCTGCAAATACTGTGTCCAGCCTATGTCCTGGTAAATAACATCACAAGGAATTCCACGCTTACGATAGCCTTCAGCTATTTCATAAGACAATTTCTCGCTCGTCAGCAGTCCCCGGCATTGTGCAAAGCCCAATGCCCATTTAGGAGGCATTATGGGTTTTCCCGTTAGGTCGACATATTGTTTCATGATTTCCTTATAATCCTTCCCGAAGATGAAATAATAAATCATCTCTCCCCCAGGAGCCTCGAAACTGTAGTAATCGCGGCTTTCCGTACCAAACTTAAATTCGGTTTTATACGTATTGTCCAGGAAAATACCATAACGATAACTGCTCATAAAGAACGGAATACTCTTGTAGAGCGGGTCCTCAACGGCACTATAACAAGGCTTGTCACTGTTCCACATCTTGTAGGCTTCGCCGCGACGGTCCAGCTTGCCGGTCTTTTCTCCCAAGCCGAAGAAGTGTTCGTCACGACGGAGGGTCTTGTATTCCAATTTGCGCTGCCCGTTACTGATATGCCCCTTATCGGCATAATCACTGAACAGCAGTTTCTGATACTTGTCGAATATCTGTAAGTTAAACGGAGACTTGTTTACCCGGATACGGAGTTTAGGGGTAAAAATCTCGTAGCAGGCATTCTGTTCGTCCACATGGACGGTACCGACATCCTCCAGGTCCTCATTGACGACGGCAAAGGAAGGATTATTCCGCTGGAAACTACCGTCGGGAGAAAACCATATACGTACCGTAGACTGACTACACAGACGTAATTGTATGGCAGAACTGTCATTTAAATAGAAGGTCACACTGCGGTCGTCACTGGTATAAGAAGTGCAGTCTCCGGTGCGGTTCTGTGCATTCGCATATACTGAAAATGCACAGACGGCAAAAAATAAAAATATATATTTCTTCATTACCATAATCTGTTTGTTCCTTTATTGGATATTCTTATTCCATCACAAGCATGCTCCAGTACTTCAGCAAGGGCAAGGTAAAGGTAACCGTGCCGTCCTTCTGTTCGAATGACAGTTCCTGCGAAGCACCGGCATGGAAATCGGGCGATGCAACCCATATCTTGTTCACTTTACCGGAAACATTCATCTTCAACGGCACGTCGGACACCAGACGCGGTTCGGGCATTGTTCCGTTCAAATCCCTCCAGCTTAAGTTATCCGCATTGAGGAAGTTGAGCAGATGAATGACTTGCCTGCCATTTACATTCTTGGCATATACAGTGATGGCAGACTTCTGCGGCGGCCATGCATTCAGAGAAAGATTCCGCGCAGCATCCGTACAGTTCAGAGAAACGGAAATCTCCGCCTCCGTATCTTTATCACGAAGCAGGTTCTGATAAGCCGTCATAAAGTCATAATAACGAATCATGGCTGTTTTCAGTACATCGTTCATCTGCAAAGCCGTGCTTGGAAAGTACTCGCGGCATAGCATGTGGTCACCCAATTCCAAATGAGAGCCTCCCAAAGCAAATATCACAGCATCCGTCAGCAGCACACCCGGTGTATTGAACTCACCGGTACTGCTACCTGCCTTGTCATAGTTCATATATGCGGCAAACACCGTTTTCAAGGCATGGTTGCCATACTGGTCGTTCGCTTTGATAATGGTGTGCAGATCCTTGAAGCCTGCCTCATCGCCCCATACTTCATTATAAAGGAAATCCACTTTACCCGTACCAGCTATCTGGGAAGCTCCATAGCTGGAGACGGCATTCATCACCAAACGCTTGTCCGGATGCTTCTGTTTCATGGCTTCGATGAACGAGGCATATCCCTTAGGCAGATTTACCTTATTGCCATCATAGTCATAGCGGTCACCCCGGTTTCCCAGTTGGTCTATCTGATAACCGTCAAAGTCCAGATTGGCATAAACATCATCGTTTTTCTGGGCAATATATGCCTGCCATTCCGTATTGGCGGGATTGAGCAGGAAGATATTACTTTTCCAACTGGAGGGCAAGTCATGCGAATCCTTATCCATGCGTCCCGTGTTCTTGAATATGTACCATTCTTCCTTTACCCCGTCGGAAACGGCATCGTCCAAAGCTCCGAAACATAGATTGTAAAACATGGACTTCATGCCCAGGCTGTGTTGTGTAGAGATATACTTCTCCACTACCTCGGTATAGACCTCCCGGTTGGCAATGTCCTTATAGACCTCGTCCAGATGCTCACGCGTACCGCCCAACGGCCAATGATGCTTGTTGTGCCAATCCTGAAACTGTACTCCGTTAATGTGGCAACGGTTCAGGAAAGCCATCTCCTTCTCTATCACTCCATCCACCTTTTTCGAAGCATCAAAAGTGGCAACGAAACCATAACGTGGAAAACGTGTCCAGTCACTGGATACATCTACGGCAATAGTACCAAGAATAACCTCTGTTCCATTCTCTTTCGTACGGTACACATCCACTAGATAACCGGTATAATCGGTTGCCGGAGCAGTCCAAGTCCAAGTAGTACCGGCAGCAGCCTGCTCCGATACAACCTTGTCCATTGTCCGGTAGCGGATTTTAGCTCCGGCAGGAAGGGCGTCAGCTGTAAAAGAAACACTCTCGCCCGGCCGGTAACATGCCTTGTCGGTAGTGAGGTTGACCGTCAAGTCCGAGGTGACTGGGGTTACTTCCGTAACCCCTCCACTCTCTCCGCCTCCACCGGTACCGCTGCCGGTATCATCACTCTCCTTGCTGCATGCAACCAGCAGCAAGGCTACCAGTGTTGTATAAACTATCTTCTTCATCTATTGTAGATACCTATTGTTTCACGATTGAAATTGTCTCTTCCAGCTGATTCAAAGTAATCAAATAGGAACCTGCTGTCGTAATCTTCCACTTCTGGTCGATGCCGCCTACCATCACGTCCAGATATTGCGCTTTGAACGCTTCGTCTGATTTATCAAGGAAAAGCATCGGTTCTGTTTCTCCTGCAGGCTGTTTGTCTGCTACAGCCGGCATGAACCAGGCTCCATTCCAATCTTCCTGCTTATCACAAGTAAATTTCAACTCACCGGCATTCAGCGTACCTTTCCAAGTAAACACATACGGATTATCCGTTGTCTGCATCGGCGTAGCATCACCAATCGTCCAACCGGCCGGAGTAGCATCACCTACCATATAAATCATCTCATACGGAGTAAATTCGCTCATCATCATGCGTTCCTTACCACTACGGATATCCATGCAAATCTTGTAGGCCTTGCCGCATTCCCCATCTTTCAGCACCCATTTATTGTCCGGGTCGAACCCTTTCACAAACACCACTTCTGTATCGGTATAAGCAGCATCGGCATTCTTGGCCTTATACATGTTCTCCCAACTTCCATCGGAGGTTCCGAACTTGAATTCCCCTCCTTTGCCCACTTCAAAGAACTTGCCGAAGCGGAACAAGTATGGATCGAGCACATCTTGTTTCATCTTCACGAATCCCCAATCCGTAGCGTTACCCACAAAATAAAGCTGGTCGTAGGCAGGTGCCAACGTCTCTGTCTGGGTCAATGTAAGAACACCGGTAAACAGATTGGCTTCGACGATGTAATTATGGTCTTCTTCGACAACAAAAGGTTCATCCGGCTGGTCATCACTGCTACGAAGAACCAGCAATCCATCTGTTCCTTTGTTGTAAGAGGGCAGGAATAAGCCTAAGGTCGTGATGAACTTAAATTCACCGGCCACAAGCCGGCCCGTCCATGTAAAGATACCATTGTCCTTGCGGGTCATCTCTGTCGCATCATCGGCACTCCAGCCGCCCGGAGTGGCACTACCTATCAGATAAAGGGTGGATGTGAGCGGTTTATAGGCTGTAACACTGAAAGCAGTGGTAGACACCTGTTTTTCGTCCCGTTCTGTTACAGTAGCTGTCAAGCGCGCTTCCAACGAAATGTTCTCCCCGGCAGTTGCCCCAAAATGGTTGCGCAGGATGTCATTCAATTCCTCCACGCTCTTTTTCCATGAGTATTCTTGTACGGCATTCTCCACAGCTACATAAGAATCTGCAAAATCACTGCCGGTCTTGGTCAATTCCAGCGTATAGGAAATTTTATTACCCGTCCCATAATTGGTTCCCGTAGTCCAGGAAAGCTCCAGGGCATCATCGGCATGTGCCTGCTCATTCAAAACAACTTCCGTCTTGCTGGCCGTCAGTACAAGTTCATTCTGTCCTTTATCCAATTCCATGTAATCATCATCTACACAAGCAGATAAGGCTGCACAGCCCAGTAAGGCAAATACAAGGTGTGAAATATATTTCTTCATATTCTTCTGATTAAATTAATTAATAACCCGGGTTCTGCACCATTAAGGTATTAGCATCCATCTCCGTCTGCGGAATAGGGAACAGCAAGCGGTTCTTGTTCACGTTGCTCTTTCCAATGGAATGCAGGAATTTAATGGCATACTCTCCATTGTTGACACGAATCATGTCGAACCAGCGATGCCCTTCGAAAGCTAGTTCCATGCGGCGCTCATGGATAATCTTTTCACGCATGGTTTCCTGTGACAAGCCCGAAACCTCCGGCAGTCCGGCACGCTTACGTACAATATTCAAAGGCACGGCAGCCTGGTCAGGGCGTCCCATTTCATTCAAAGCTTCGGCCTTCTTCAGCAGGACGTCCGCATAACGATAAATCACGAAGTTGGCAGGATTGGTATTGTATTCCGGAGAAACCGTTTTCGACACCAGAAACTTGCGTACATTGTATCCCGTATTGGAATAAGAGCTTTTGTAAGCCTTACCGTCAAAATCCGGACATCCGGCATAAAGCACGGTCAAATCCTTACGTTTGTCACCGCTCTCATATTGACCCACAAATTCTTTTGTAGGCTGGTTCCAGCCATAACTGCCGGCAACAAAGTCCGAATTACGGGGACCCATGAAAGTAGAAAGCCAGGAAGACTGCGGATTGTTTCCCCAAAAATCATATTCCGTATTGCCCGAATACTGGACCTCGAACAAAGATTCCGGCCCGTTATTGACCAATGCATCGAAATTGTCCTCATACTTGCAGGAAGAAAGGTCATACCCCAAATTTGTTATCTCATCACACAAATCAGACACCTCTTGATAATATTCCGTATGATTAGGAGCCAGCGTCAGATAAATATCTGCCAACATGGCCAAAGCTGCATCTTTGCAGGCACGTCCCACGTTCTCGTCGTCGTAAGAAGACTTGGCAGGAAGCAGGTCAACCGCATTCTTACAATCGGAAATTATCTGGGCATAAGTCTCTTCGACTGTAGCGCGTGCAATGTCTGTCGGTTCTCCCGGATTATAAGGAGCCAAACGCAGTGGAACACCACCGTACAGACGTACCAATACATAGTAATAATGTGCACGGAGAAAATAAGCCTCTCCCAGACAGCGGTTCTTGATTCTCTCTGACACGGCTTCAGCCTCCAGAAGACTATTCAACACAATGTTGCATTGTCCTATCCCCACCCAGGGAGAACGCCACATGTACAATGCCATGCCATTGTCGCTCTGCGTTATGAAGTTAGAAGCTTGTATCGTTTCAAGGCCGTCGGTACCGCCACCGGCACCCACCAAACTGTTACCCGCCACAATATCCAGTGTCCAGATACGCTGGTTGTACATATTGGAAGACTGAAGGGTGCGATAGCAGGCATTGGTCAGAGCAATGGCCACATCATCGGTCACCGTCGTTTCCGGGTCAACCGTATTTTTAGGAGACTTGTCCAGAAAGTCGCTGCAGGAAGCCAGCAGCAATACTGCCAGCATATATAGTAAATTTGTTATCTTTTTCATATCCGAGTCAATCATTAAAAGTTAAAGTTTAATCCTAAGCTGAACGTACGGGAAATGGGGTAACGGTTCTGGTCTATTCCGTTAATACCCACTTCAGGGTCGAAACCGGAATATCCGGTGATGGTAGCCACATTCTCACAAGATAGGGAAAGGCGTGCATTTTCAATCTGGGTTTTCTGTAACCACTGCTTCGGGAAAGTGTATGAGAGTGTGATATTCTTCAAACGCAGATAAGAACCATTCTCCACAAAGCGGTCTGACACGCGTGTATTCTGATTGGGGTCGCCGAACACGGCACGCGGCATCGAATTGCTGGTCCCCTCTCCTTGCCAACGCTTCAGTACGTCGGTAGTCTGGTTATAGGCAGCTGCCATACCGGTATTGTCGATATTGTTGGCATTGTATATCTTATTTCCGGCTATACCTTGTAAGAAAACAGAAAGTTCGAAACCCTTATAGGAAAGGCTATTGTTCATGGAGAACAGCCAACTTGGGTTCGGGTTACCGATGACGGTACGGTCACTATCATTGATGACACCATCGTTGTTCAAATCCCTGAAACGGATATCACCCGGCTCAGCTCCCGGCTGCACGGCATGTGTATTCACTTCAGACTGGTTCTGGAAGATTCCGTCCGTAACATAGCCGTAGAAGACATTAATGGGATAGTCCTTTGCCAGCATCGTTACATAGGAGTTATTGATTTGGTTAATGTAATAAGGAACGTCGCTGTTCAAATCCTTAATTTTATTCTTGTTGTAAGTGGCGGTCAGGTTCGTTTCCCATCCCAGTTCACCGGTAAGATTGATGGTATGCAGACTCATTTCAATACCTTGATTACGTACTTTTCCGGCATTGGTATACGTGGTTGTAGTATCTTCAAATCCCGATGTGATGGGGATAGACGCCTTTACCAGCATGTCTCTCGTCTCCTTCAGATAAGCATCGAACGAGAACATAACGCGTGAATTGAACAGTGAGGCATCAAAACCGATGTTGGTTTGTGCCACCTCTTCCCAATGGATATACGGGTTGGCGAGAGTAGAAGAAACCAGCGCTGTCTGATTGCCGCTCGAAATGCCGAAAGGATATACACTGGTATTGTAGGATGCCAGATAGCTGTAGTTTCCAACACTTGCCTGGCTACCGGTCACACCGTATCCCGCACGCACTTTCAGGTCATTGATATAGTCGTTTTTTGGAAACCACTTTTCCTGAGAGGCACGCCATGCCACAGATACGGAAGGGAAAGTACCCCAGCGATGTTTCTTACCGAAACGGCTGGAACCGTCACGACGAATGGTTGCAGTCAGCAAATAGCGGTCTTCGTAAGAGTAGTTGACACGTGCCATGTAAGAGAGCAATGCCCACTCTGTCTCGTTTCCACCGATGGCATACATTTCCTCGCCATTATCCATTTCGTGCACATTGTCGAACATAAACACATTCTTCTGCGCATTCAGGTAGTCGTTGGTGTTCCATTGGGCAGACATACCGGCCATCAATCCCACACGATGTTTTTCTGCAAAAGTATGGTCGAATAGGAAATAGTTGTCCCACAAATAAGTGAACGACTTGTTATCGCTCTTATAACGTGAAGTCTCCTCTGTGGGAGTGGGTTTCCAGTTATACTTGGGGGTAAAGTTGTCTATGAACCAGAATTTGGCATCATAGCCGAAAGTACTTTTAAACTTAAGCCATTTGGTAAAAGTAAGTTCTGCCGTCAGGTTGGCCAGGAAGTTATATCCATCAGTCTGACTCTTGTTCAGTTCCGTCGGTCCAATGGGGTTGCGCGTGCTGCCATACCATTCCGAGTTACCATCAGGGCCACTCCAACTGCCATCTTCATTCTTCACCGGATAAATGGGGAGCGCTTTCAGCGCATCACCTATATTATAGCTGCCCGACTTCTTCGTATCGGCACTGAACGTAATGTTATTGGAGAACTTCAACCATTTCAAGACTTGCGCATCACTGTTGGACTGGAATGTGAAGCGACGGTAATTCACACTCTTCACGATACCGGACTGATCCAGAAAACCACCGGACACATAATAATGGGATTTCTCGTTACCGCCGGAATAACTTACCGTATAGTTCTGCATCACACCCGTACGGAGCAATTCATCCATCCAGTCGGTACCTGCACCCAATTCAGAAGGATTGGCCCATTCCGGATTAGGATTGCGTCCACTGTTCACCATCATGTCATTACTCAACTCGGCATACTGCGCCGCGTTCAATAAAGAAGGTACGTTCGTAGCATTCTGGAAAGAGTAATTGGCAGATACAGCAAGTTTTCCTTTTCCTTCCGTACCGCGTTTGGTGGTAATCATCACAACTCCATTAGCTCCCCGGGAACCGTAGATGGCTGTGGCCGAAGCATCCTTCAATACATCCAAACGTTCCACATCGGCCATATTTAAGGAAGACAAGCCCAAGTCGGTAGGCACTCCGTCAATCACGACCAGCGGGTCGCAGTTGTTGATAGAACCCAAACCACGAATCTTGATGGATACATTGTCTCCCGGTTTACCGGCATCTACAATCTGCACACCTGAGATTTTTCCCTGGATGGCTTGTCCCAAATTGGATACGGGGGAATCCTTGATATCCTTGTTACCGATGGAGGACACTGCTCCTGTAAGGTCGCTTTTCTTCATGGTGCCATACCCTATCACCACCACTTCATCCAGCATTTCGGCATCCTCAGACAAAACTACCTGAAGCTGTTTCTGTCCCTTCACCTGCACCTCTTGAGTCTTATAGCCTACAAATGAAACGACAAGAGTACCGTTCGGAGACATGTTCAAAGAGAAATCACCGTCAATACCGGTTATTGTCCCATTTGTGGTTCCTTTTTCCATTACACTGGCGCCAATAACCGTTTCACCGGTCTGGTCTTTCACTACACCTTGTACTGTAATTTGCTGTGCGAACATGCACATCGGAAGTAACATTCCTATCAGACAAACCATCATCCGTAGCCTGCTGATTGGCATTTTGTACTTTTGCATAATATAAGAATTTAAAGTTAATAATAAAAACATAAATCACATGTGTCACTCTTTCCGAAGAGGAACAATGCAAATGTATCAGATAAGAGAAGCCAATAGTGGAGGAAAGAGTAAAAAAGTAGTGGTTTACATCATTCAAAAAGACTTAAACCACTATATACCAATAATATATAAAATTATTACCCAACTAAAAAAGTAGTGAAAATATAAGCGTAAAAGAGACACTTCCAAGCTTCAAAACCCCTATTCTCAGTTCTTCGACTTGCCAATTGTCATCACTTCCTGTTCCAACAAGTCGCGGTCACCGGCAGCCTTGTTGCGAACCTTCGTACGATAGTTATAAATGGTGGTAACAGAATACCGAAGGAACTGGGCTATCTTCACGCTGTCAGTAATGCCCAAACGTATCAATGCAAAGATGCGCAACTCTGTATTCATCCGTTCGCCGGCTTTCAAGGATATTTGCTCATCATCGGCAAGCAGGGCATTGAAGTCTTCTACAAAAGTAGGAAACAGCTGCAGGAAGGTATTATCAAAGTTGGTATAGAATTCCTTTAATTCCCCCTCTATGAATTTAGAAGACTTGATGTTCTTGTAGAGTTCCTCCACATTTCCGGTAGCGGCAATCTTTCCCAGCGACCGGCGGTAATTGTCCATCTTTTCCAAATAGACCGAGCACTGGTCCATATAACGGCCGATATACTCCTCCTTCAGATAGGAGTTTTCGGCAATGCTGTGGTTGGCCTCCTTGAGTTGTGCATTGGAAAGGTGAAGCTCATCATTCAGCTCCTTCAACCGTTTGTTGGCGTCAATCACTTCCCTGCGGGCGGCAGCCACTTTCTTCATCTGCTTGTATACATAAAATATGGCAAGCAACAGAAAAAGTGAAAGCAGGCTGATAGATACCAGTGCCCATTTCATCTGCTCCTGCTGCTTCTCCGTCTTTTGCTGGTAAGCATCATTAATGATAGGAAAGATTTCCAGAATCTCCAGCTTGCGCAACCGGGCATTGCAGGCGGCTGCATCTTCCATACATATCTTTACATAAGAATAGGCACGCTCGATGTCTCCTTCCTGGTAAAGCAGTACGGCGAGCTTGCGTAAAGAGATATATTCACGGACAGCGGTTTTCATATCCGCCATAGCAGAAACAATCAGGTATTCCTTTTCCTTCTCTTTGTCCCCTTTCAGCCGGTAAGACTCTGATAAAGTATAGGCACAAATCGCAACGTCGTGTTCATAGTCCTTCTGCAGCGCCAGATAATCCGTCAGCAAACGGATGGCCTTGTCATATTCATTGCGTACATTATACTGGTCGGACTGAATCAAGGTATGTATCAGAAGATTATCTTTATTGACCAACAGCAACGAATCACGATATTTGTCCGTAAGCTCCGTATAAAGCTTCTTTTCATATGCCGTCACGGCATAATCGGCCATAAGGCCATAGACCGTACGGTAGATATGGTAATAATATGGATGGATATCCACCGGTAACCGGTCTATATGGATATTCCGCATCAAATCCATAACTTCCTTATACATACCGGTCATTCCCAAAACATCTGCTTTATTCATGCGGGCATTGTCTATGTATTCCCGGTTTCCAAGACGTATGGCTATCTGTTCCCTTTCCTCGGCCATGTGCAATGCAGAATCCGTATTGAACGAACGGTACTCATCCAGCAATGTGCCAAGAATGGCAAAACGTTCTTCATCCGGTATCTGCCGATGCAACAGTCTTTTCAGTTCCACCAGTTTCAGCTCTTTCTGCTCCATGTATATGGGACGCTCCTTTATCGCCTGGTCCAGTTTCAGCAGTAAAGAATCCGCCCGGCTGCTGTCTGCAGCATGAAGGCGGCACATACAGATGGTACAAAGACACAAGAATATGATTATATTTTTCATCCGGCTTTCCGATTAGTTAAAGGCAATACTTTCTGAGAATCCTCATGCAAAAGTAATTAAAATACCATAAAAACCTATTCCACTATCATTAAAAGCTCGAAAGCAGAGTGATAAAAAAGCATACTGCAAGCAAAAGAATCAAAATATTGAATTACCTTTACGGAAAATCCAAAGAAAGACCATATCATAAATATCATCCGAGCATCATGGATATACACACATTTATAGCCAATTATCAGGAAGCTTTCGGCCAACATACCGAACTCCCCATCGCCTTTTGGTATTCAGACCGAATGGAGGCATCTACAGAGAAAGTAACCGGTTGTCTCTTCAAATGCATGAAACAAGTCAGAGACGGCAAAACCGTCAGTCTCAGCAACGAAACAATCACCTGCGGAGGAGGCAAGTTCTATACCGGATTTACAGAAATGCCCGAGCGCGTCCCGGGTTTTGTCTCCTTGAAAGAGAAATACAAGAAGACTCCCGAAATGGTGGTAGATTTTGTCAATGAGCTACAGATTTCCAGAACTGACAAAGCCTATCTGCATTTTGCCCGCATAGACAAGATACCTTCCTTTGATGAAGTGGAAGGACTGCTGTTCCTGCCAACTCCCGACATTCTATCCGGACTGGCGACATGGACCTTCTTCGACAACAATGCATCGGATGCCGTGGCAGCCCCATTCGGCTCCGGCTGTTGCTCCGTCATTACCCAAACCATCATTGAAAACCGGAAACAAGGGAAACGCACTTTCCTGGGATTCTTCGACCCCTCCGTCCGCCCATACTTCGAAGCGGACTTATTGAGCTTCACTATCCCCATGTCCCGGTTCAAGGAGATGTATCACACCATGCGCGAAAGCTGTCTGTTCAATACACATGCCTGGGGAAAAATCAAGGAAAGGATACAGCTTTCCCAATCAAGAGACGTACATATCCTCTCCTCTCCCATTTCCTTCCCCATCCTTCCGGACATTTATCTGCAGGAAATCAGAATAGAAGATGCCGCAGCCATCTACCATGCCATCGACACACACCGGGACTACTTAAGAACATGGCTGCCATTTGTGGATAATATGCGCACAACAGCTGATGAAGAAGCTTTTTTACGTCAGGTATTATCTACTCCTGCCGAACGAAATGAGCCAATATTCGGTATTTGGAACCAACAACATGAAATCTGCGGACTGATAGGTTTCCATTTCTCCGATTTCGACAACCACCGTACAGAACTCGGCTATTGGCTACTGCCGGAATACCAGCATCGGGGCATCATTACTGAAAGTGTCCGCAAGCTGTGTCTGTGGGCCGTACAAGAAAAAGAGATAAAGCGGATACAAATTCGCTGTGCCGTGGGCAATGCAGCCAGCAACGCAGTACCGGTTCGCCTCGGTTTCATCCATGAGGGAACAGAACGTTGCGGAGAACTGCTGGCTTCTGGAGAATATACAGACATACATATATACAGCATCCTGAAAGAAGAAGTGCTGGCCAACCTCAAACGATAAAATATCAAATTATATATCAACTATTGAAATTATACATGGAACAACAACCTCATCTCAATGACCACAACAAGCAGGAGTACCCTCCTATGCATACAACGGAGCACATCATCAACCAAACCATGATAAGGTTATTCGGTTGCGGCCGCTCCATATCAGCACACATAGAACGGAAGAAAAGCAAGCTGGACTACCGTCTTGCCGCCTGCCCCACGGAAGAAGAAATAAAGAAGCTGGAAGAGGCCGTAAACGAGATAATCGCCCGACAGCTGCCCATCACAACAGAATTCATTACGCAAGAGGAAGCGCAAGGACGTTTCGACTTGGAACGCCTGCCCGATGGTGCTTCGGAAACGGTACGTGTCGTGAAAGTAGGCGATTACGACGAATGCCTCTGCATCGGAGTACATGTGGAGAATACATCAGAAATCGGAACCTTCAAAATCATCAGTCACGATTGGAACGAAGAAGCCAAGCGTTGGAGAATGCGTTTTAAATTAGTCTGAAAATCTATCAATTTTAAATAAATAAGATAGCAAAATGGCATTAAACAAGCAAATAAGTCAGTTCTTCAATGACAAATAGTCAATAAAGTCAGTAAAAACCGGTTGGCATAAGGTTTGCGATATTGTTAGCGAACGACGGTTCAAGAAACGGACGGTGAAAACCCAAAAGGCAGACACCCGAAGACAAAGAACCGGAGTTCAAAACTAAACAGCATGTTTAACTTAAACAATAGGAGACTATAACTATGATGCCTGTAAGAAGAAACCAAAATTGGTTACCGAGTATTTTTAATGATTTCTTTGACAATGATTGGATGGTAAAAGCAAATGCCACCGCCCCTGCCATCAACGTATTCGAAACAGCAAAAGAGTACAAAGTTGAATTGGCTGCTCCCGGTATGACAAAAGAAGACTTCAACGTTCACATCGATGAAGAAAACAATCTGGTCATCAGCATGGAAAAGAAAACAGAAAGCAAGGAAGAGAACAACAAGGACGAAAAGAAGGAAGGCCGCTACTTGCGCCGTGAATTCTCATACACCAAGTTCCAGCAAACCATGATTCTTCCGGACGATGTAGACAAGGAAAAGATTGGCGCCCATGTAGAAAACGGCGTGCTGAACATTACATTGCCTAAGTTTACAGAAGCAGAAAAAGAAAAGGCCAAGAAATTCATCGACGTAAAATAACGCCCGGCCATTAAAAAGAAAATCTCCCGCTGCACAAGATAATGCAGCGGGAGATTTTTTATATCCATAGCCATACGGAACTATTTCTTCTTCCCTTTCAGAAAACGGTCTGTCAGCCACTTGCGCACCGGTTCGTCGTACAGTTTCAAACAAGCATAAGCAAGGACAACAGCTCCCACGAAAGTAAGTATCATATAAGGGATACCTTCTGCCATTGTAGCGTTATTGTTGCATACCCAAGCTGTATAAGTGTATACCAGCGGATAATGGGTGATATAAATCGGATAGGAAATATCTCCCAGGAACTTGCATACGGCAGTAGAGCGCTTACCGGTCACCTTGCCGCCGGCTCCCATCGAAACAATGACCGGGAAGATGCAGATAATACAGAAAGCCTCGTAAAGCCCGTTCATCCAGTAACCATCCTCACCTCCGATACGGGGAATGGAAAGAACCACCACAATCAGCAGGCTGCACCACCAGAAAGCACGCTTTTCAAGCCGTATCAGCCAGCCGAGGCGTGACAGAAGCAATCCGCCGAAGAACGGATACATCAGCCGGACCATACCCACATACTGCTGTTCCCAGTTCAAGGCCCAACCACCCACAATATCGCCGGCAGGAGCAGTCAGACAACGGTATACCGTAAAACACCCTGCCACAAATACCAGCACCGACAGGGCCACCTTATTGAACTTGCGTACAAACAACGCATACAGGATATTACCGATATATTCATAATAGAGCGACCATGCCGGGCCATTCAACGGATGCATTTCCGTCCAGCCGCGAATGTCGAACTTCAGCGGAAGAGGAAGCAAGGTACAGCCCAGCAACATCACCAGCAGCATTGTTCCGATGGACGTATTCTCGATAGGCGGAAAACAAGACGACTCCTGAAAATAGAAAAAGGCAGCGCCCACAATGCTTCCCATAATCACCATAGGATGCAGGCGGATGATACGGCGTTTGAAGAAAGTGCCCACGGTCATCCGGTTCCAACGGTCATCATAAGCATAGCCGATAACAAAACCGGAAAGCATGAAGAAGAAATCCACTGCCAGATAACCATGATTGATAATTTGAGTAAGATGGCTGCCACCTGCATGTGCTTCAAAAAGATGGAAGATAATAACCATGACAGCCGCCACGCCACGAAGTCCGTCAAGAATCTCATAATGCGGTTTCGAGGCAAGATAAGTAGTTCGTGTATTCATTTTGGTATAAGATATTTATTTATTCGCGTGCAAAGATAAGAGTTTTTTCCAATAAGGGAACTGATAGATATCATATAAACTCTATCAATTAATTGACAAGTATAACAGTTGTCTTTATCATTAGATACATATCACTACTTGCACCTTTTTTTCCGCACAAAAAACAGCTTTTATTATCCATAATAAAAGGGCTACACCTTTTCCTTCTCATGGTGTAGCCTTAAACACAAAAGGGTGTAGCTATCCAAGGCAAATGGTGTAGCCCTTCTTCAAAAAAGAGAGCCAAATAGGATAATAATAAAGAAAAATCAGTTAACTACTTTTCTTATAACTTTTTACCGCCCACAGATTGAAGACCAATGCAAAGACCAACACGGCTCCCAGTTGCGGAAGCAGTTCGGCAAATCCGCCGCCACGGAGATAGATGGTACGCATCACCTCCACAAAATAGCGTAGCGGATTGATGCACGTAATCCATTGCGCCCACTCAGGCATACTGTGGATAGGGGTGAAAAGACCACTCATCAGAATAAGGATAAGCATGAAGAACCACATGACAAACATGGCCTGCTGCAACGTGGTCGAATGATTGGATATGACCAGCCCGAACCCCGACACCATCGGTAGAAAAAACAGCGCCATGCCGTAGATAGTGAGGAAATGTCCCGCCGGCAGAATGCCGTAAAGTACCCATGCCAGAACGAAACAGATGGTCAGCACCACAAAACCTATCAGCCAGTAAGGTATCAGCTTGGCGGCAATGAAAGTGAACTTGCCGACGGGGGTGACATTTATCTGCTCGATGGTGCCCACCTCCTTCTCGCCCACCACATTGAGGGCAGGGAGAAAACCGCAAATCAGCGTCAGCAGCATCACCATGAGGGCAGGAATCATGAAAAGCTTGTAGTTCAGCGTGGGGTTGTAAAGGTTCTGCGTAGTGATGTCCACCCGGGGAAGCGGCTTCCCGGCAAGCCCTTGCGAAGACGACTCCGAACCCAGTTCACGGGTATAGTCACTGATGATGGAAGACAAGTAGGATCCTCCCAGACTGCCCTTCGTGCCGTTCACGGCATTGGCCGCCACCAGCAGACGAGGCGCCTCTCCCTTCACCCAATCCTTTTCGAAATCACGGGGAATCTCCAGCACGACATCTGCCGAACCTGCTTCAATGGCCAGCAAAGCCTCATCGTATGTATCGGGAAGCGCTGTCAGGCAGAAATAAGTGGATGCACCGATTTTATCTACCAGACGGCGAGACAAGACGCTGTGGTCATTGTCCACTATATTCAGATTGATGTTCTTTATCTCCAGATTGGCGGCCCAGGGCATCAGTATCATAATCATGCACGGGAAAATGAAAATCAGCTTGGGCAGGAAGGAGTTGCGGAACAACTGCTTGAATTCCTTTTCAATGAGAAACTTTATCATAAGACGATATTTTAAAGATTTTAGACATAAGAACAAAAGAACAGATTTCCCGTATCCTTTTGTCCTTATGTTCTTCTGCCTGAATAATTAATATAAAATTCATATCCGCTCTTTACTCAAGCCGATGCTTGAATTTCTTGAAACTCACCGTTATCAGCAATACCGCCATCGTGGCAAGTATGCCGACCTCCATCAGCACAAGCGAAACATCCACTCCCTCAATCATCAGCTTACGCACCGCCTGGATATACCAGCGTGCAGGAAGCACAGCTGAAATGGCCTGCAGGATAACGGGCATACTCTCAATGGGGAATATCATGCCCGAAAGCAACATGGTGGGCATCATCAGCATCAGTCCGGACACCAGCATGGCGGCAACCTGCGTCCGGGTGACCGTAGAAATCAGCAGCCCCAGCGCCAGGGAGACAAAGATGAATAGCAGCGACACCACCACCAGCCAGAACAAGCTGCCCGCCACGGGAACATCGAGCACATAGACCGAAAGCAGAAGAATGGTGGTCAAGTTGACAAACGACAGCACAAAATAGGGCACCGCCTTTGCCAGAATGATGAAAAGCGGTTTGACGGGAGAAACCAGCAGGACCTCCATCGTCCCCGTCTCCTTCTCGCGCACAATGGAGATGGAGGTCATCATGGCGCAAATCAGCATCAGAATAAGCCCCATGACACCCGGCACGAAGTTGTAGGCACTCTTCATCTGCGGATTGTACAGCAGCTTGAGCTGGGGTACGATGGCAGCGGCATGCACTCCCGGCAGAAGCATCTCCTGCCCGGCAGAGGAGATGATGTTTGCGGCATAGCCTGCCTGCATAGTCGCCATATTGGGGTCTGTGGCGTCGGAGACAAGCTGCACGCGCGCCTCGCCGGTATAAAGCTTGTCCGAGAAACGCTCGCTGAAAACAAGCGCCATGTCAATCTCCCCTCTTCCGAAAGAAGCCTCCATATCGGCGGGAGAATGCAGGCGGCGGATGACGGTGAAGTATTCGCTTGCATCCATGCGGTCGATGATACGGCGGGTAACTACGTCATTCGACGGGTCGAGCACCGCCACACGCACGTTCTTCACCTCGGTGGTGATGGCAAAACCGAAAAGGATTATCTGCACGATGGGCATGCCCAGCAGAATCAGCATCGTGCGCCGGTCGCGGAAGATATGGAAGAACTCTTTTCGGATGAAAGATATGAATTGTTTCATTGTCTATATTTATATTTAGGCTCGGATAATGCGGATTTCACGGATTTTCAGTCGGCGGTTCGCACAGCTTGACGAGCCAGTTGTTGGAATACATCGTCCATCGTAGTGGCATTGAACTGCCGTTTCAGCTCCCCGGGAGTGTCGAGTGCACGGATGACGCCGTCTACCATGATGGAGATGCGGTCGCAATACTCCGCCTCGTCCATAAAGTGGGTGGTGACAAAGACGGTGATGCCCTCGTCGGCAGCCTGGTAAATCAGCTCCCAGAACTGGCGGCGCGTGGCAGGGTCCACCCCACCCGTAGGCTCATCCAGAAAGACAATCTTGGGACGGTGGAAGATGGAGACGGAGAAGGCCAGCTTCTGCTTCCAGCCCAGCGGAAGGCTTTTCACCAGTGTATCCCGTTCCTTTTCCAGCCCGAGGCGGAGGAGCAGCTCATCCGTCTTGGGGGCAATCTCCGCTTCGGGGATGCCGTAGATACCGGCAAAGAGGCGGATATTCTCCCACACCTTGAGGTCTTCGTAAAGGGAAAATTTCTGGCTCATGTAGCCGATGTTCTTCTTCACTTCTTCGGGTTGGGAAGCCACATCGAAACCTGCCACACATGCCTTGCCGCCGGTGGGGCGGCTAAGTCCCGTAAGCATGCGCATGGCGGTGGTCTTGCCTGCCCCGTTGGCTCCCAGGAAACCGAAAATCTCGCCCCGATGGACTTGGAAGGAGATGTGGTCTACAGCGGTGAAATTACCGAACCGCTTGGTCAACCCTTCCACTTCAATCACCTTGTTTTCGTGGTTTTCCACCCGTTCGTGCTGCAAGCCCGGAGGGCAGAGGATGCCCGCAAAGCGTGTCAGGATACGGTCGGGGGTATCGATGCCTTTTATCTCTCCTTCGTTGATGAAGGCGATGCGGTCGCATTGGCGCGCTTCGTCGATGATGGGGGTGGAAGCAATGATGGTGATACCCTGCTCCTTCAGTCGGCGAAGCATTCCCCAGAATTCCTTGCGGGACACGGGGTCGACGCCCGTAGTGGGTTCGTCCAGAAAGAGGACATCCGGTTTATGGATAAGGGCACAGCTAAGGGCGAGTTTCTGCTTCATGCCGCCGGACAACGCTCCGGCGCGGCGCTTGCGGAAAGGTTCTATCTGCCGGTAAATGTCGCGCACCAAATCATAATTCTCCTCGATGGTGGTGTGGAAGACGGTGGCGAAGAAATTGAGATTCTCCTCCACCGTCAAGTCCGGATAGAGGGAGAAGCGTCCGGGCATATACCCCACCCGCCTGCGGATGGCTTTGTAGTCCTTCACCACATCCAGACCGCAGACCGAAGCCGAGCCTCCGTCGGCAAGCAGCAAAGTGGTGAGGATGCGGAAAAGCGATGTCTTGCCCGCACCGTCCGGCCCGATGATGCCGAAAAGCTCACCGGGAGCCACTGACAGAGAGACACCCCGCAGGGCTTCCACGCTGCCGTAACGCTTGGAGATATTAGTTAAAGTTACAGCCTCCATACATTCCTATTTTCAGCATCCCGTCATTCTTCACGGCAATCTTTACGGCATAGACCAGATTGGCGCGCTCGTCTTTCGTCAGGATAGTTTTTGGAGTGAATTCGGACGTATCGGAAATCCAGGTGACGATGCCGGGGTATTCTTTCCGCACTTCCTTTCCATAATCCGCATAAACCTTCACTTGCTGCCCCAGCTTGATTTCGGCAAGCTGCTCGGAGGTGATGTAGGCACGGAGGTAAATCTGCTCCATATCCGCCACTTTGAAAAGAGGGGTGCCGGGAGCAGCCAGTTCTCCGGCTTCGGCATATTGGGCAAGGACGGTTCCCGTCAGCGGAGAGGTGATGTGGCATTTGCGCAACTGGTCTTCTATCTGCGCCACCTGGATGCCGACAGAGGAACTTTGCCACGTCAGGCTCCGGTCACTGTTGCGCAGGGTGGAGTTCTGTGCGTCGAGCTGCTTGCGGAGGACTTCGAGAAGGGACTCGGCATCATCCAGTTGCTTCTGGTTGGCGGCACCCACACGGAGCAGGTTGGACACACGGTCGCGCTCGCGCCGTGCCTGCACAATCTGTTCCTGAGTGGCGGCTACTTGCTTCAGGATATCAGGCCGCTGGCCTTCCACGGACTTGACACTGGCCTCCAACTGGAGTTTCTTCAGATAGAGTTGGACGGTATCTATAATGCCTACTTCCTGCCCGTCTATCAGTGTCGTGCCTTCCTCGATGTCGAAACTCAGCAGTTTTCCAGACGCCTCGGCAGAAACGATGACTTCGGTAGCCTCGAACGTTCCCGTCGCATCATATTTCGGAGTACCGCCGGTACAGGCGGCAAGGAGAAATAAAAAAGGAAATAATTTCAATGATTTCATACTATTTCAAGTTATAAATTACGGATTATAGTCATTAATTGTTCAGCGTATATTTCAGCTGCCAGATGTTCATCAGCAACTGCACCTCATGCAATGCCTTGGTCTGTCGTGCCATACTTTCGTTGGTAATCTCCCGCAGCATATCGGTCACGGTCATTGTCCCGTTCTGTACCTTGGCCTCGGCTGCACGGCGGATATTCCCACGCAGACGGATAATCTCGTCATCATCCGCCATCTGGCGGCGCATGGATACAATGCCCGCATCCTGCTGCGTAGCCTGCAGGCGAATGTTGAAAAGGAACACATCCCGGCCGGTCTCTATCTGTTGGCGGGTATTGTCTATCCTGCGGCGGTCGTTCTTCAACGTATACAGACTGCCGAAATTCCAGGACATGCGCACCCCCGCCATGTAATAGGCGTTGAATTCATCTTTCAGCATATTCAACCCCGGATTGCCGTATGCCCCTTGTACAAAAAGGCCGAAACGCGGCATCAACCGGGTGTTCAAGGCTGCCTCCTGCTGGTGGAGTTGCTCTCCCTGCGCATCGTACCAACGAAGTTCGGGGCGGTTGTTCATCTGCCGGTCTATGTTTTCTTCGGCAGCCGGTTTCAATAAAACCGTTTCGGAAGAGAGATCCTTGCCCGTAAAGGCAGCAAGCATGCTGAGGTATGCACGGCGGGTGGTCTCCAATTCCACACGGTGCTGCCTGGTGTTCAGTTGCTCTACGCTGACTGCATCCAGGTCGCTCAGGGTGGCGATGCCATTGGCTATATAGTCGGCTACCTGCTTGTGGGTTCTTCCTAAATCTTCTTGCAAGAGGCTGTTCAGTTTCAGCTGTTCGTCCAACAGCAGGATGCCGAAAAAGAGCTGGTTCACCCGGTCAGTCAAGGCATACATGTCTACATGCTGTTTTTCCAGTTCCACTTCCGAGGCGGCACGCGTCAATCGTTTTCTGGAACGTATATCCCCACCATCCCAGAGGACCTGCTGCACTTCGAGCATCACCTGATATTGGTCTTTCGGAACAGGCTCGATGTCGAGATTCGGGATTTCGACCGGCAGCCGGGTGATGTCACTCTGGTACGTGGCCTTGCCGGACAGGGAGAACTGGGGCAGGTAACCTTTTCCGGCATTGGAGAGGTCGTACCCGCGTGCCTTTTCTATCAGTCCGTATTGCCTGACCAACGGATAATTGTCTTGCGCCCGTCGCTGGCACTCCTCCAACGTGAGCTGGGCATGTGCCAGCATGGCGGCAAGAGAAAGGGTAAAAAAGAAAACGGTTCGTTTCATATCCATTCTGTTTCTTGTTTATTCTACATGGTTTTGTTCTATACACATGCAAAGATAAAGGCATAACCCTATAACCTTACAATCCATTTGTGCGCAAAGATGTTCTAATAGTACGACATTTCGTAGAAAAAGACAAATAATAGGAACACTTTATTATCTTTGCGGTGGAAATATACATTATTCATAAAGGGAAAGATATGGAAAAGAACAAACCGATAAGCGTCGCATTCGAGGACATCCGCAACAATCCGGATTTTATAGAACATTCCGAATACAGATTTATAAACGACGATTTGGGAATGGTCATCAGTTTTCAAGCAATGGGATTCAGGCTATTCCGCACCCAGCAACCTTATCGTGCCAAAGAAGGAAGGATTGTACGCATCATGCAAGGTAAGGGCCGAATCTCCATCAATCTTATCGAATATGAAGCTACAGCCCACGATATTATTATCATCCCTGACAATTCGCTGATAGAAATATCGGAAGTCAGTCCCGACTACGAATTCCAAGTCATCATGCCCACTGCCAATTTTCTGCCCGTACTACAGAATTCCATTCTTTCGGAAGCTTATACACGAAACGGAATCCGCCTTTCATGCAACAACGAGGAATGGGCACACATCAGCAGCTTCTTCTCTTTATTGTGGAATATACTACATTGTTTGCCCTACCGCCGCGGAGCTGTACAGCACTTGATTGTCTCACTTCTCTATAACCTTAAGTATATCCACGAGCACACATGCAAGTCAACTCCGTCACGCCTTTCACGCCAGGAAGAGCTATTCCGCCGCTTCATCGCTTTGGTGAACCAACACAGCAAGCACGAACGCAGCGTCAACTTCTATGCCGACAAACTATGCCTGACACCGCACTATCTGAGCTCGGTGATACGTGAAACAAGCGGACAAACCGTGATGCAATGGATTAATCAAGCAGTTATCCTCGAAGCCAAAGTATTGCTGAAACACAGTAATCTACTGGTGTTTCAAATATCAGACGAACTGAACTTTCCCAATCCGTCGTTCTTCTCGAAGTTCTTCAAACGTATGACGGGGATGACACCGGCGGAATACCAGAAACAAACCTGACCTCAAAACAGCTGTCCTATACGGGAGCCTGACGGTCCGTCGCAAGAGTCCGCTTCCAATGCCAGCATCCCTTGTTTGGCTGCCAGTCCACCGGCATAGCCTATCAGCGTATGATTGCTGCCCACCACACGATGGCAGGGGATGAGTATGGAGAGGGCATTTGCCCCATTGGCAGCCGCCACCGCGCGTACGGCTTTCGGATTGCCCAGCTTTCGTGAAAGCTCGCCGTAGGACACTGTTTTTCCGTAAGGGATGTTCTGCAACTCCTGCCACACCGTCCGCTGGAATTCTGTTCCGACTGCAAGCAGTGGAACATCGAATATGGTCCGCTTACAGGCAAAATACTCATCCAACTGGATGATTGCCCGCGAAATAACTTCCGAAGTGCCTTCCTCATAATCGGCATGCAGTGCCTGCCGTATGCGCTTATCAACGGTTACTCTACGTTTCTCGTTCAGCATCCAGTCGCATAGGCAGAGTTTATCGCCGAAAGAGCCGAGGAGCAACTCGCCATAAGGAGATTGATAGTATTGGGTCAAAATTGTTTCCATCGAACTTAGTTTTCAGCAAAGATAGCAAATTAAATCATCATTTGTACTCCGCCCACGACTTGATAGCCAAATCATCCGGCGTCATCGTGCAGAATGCATTGATGAACGCACTTGCCAGACGGGCATTCGTTATCAACGGAATATTGAGGTCGATGGCGGCACGGCGTATCTTGTAGCCGTTATCCAACTCGCCTGCGGTGAGGTTCTTCGGAATATTGACCACCATGTCTATCTCCTTGCGGTGCAGCATGTCGAGTGCCTGCGGCTGGCGTTCGGGTTCGCTGGGCCAGTAGACGCGCGTATTCTCCACACCGTTCTCCGTAAGGAAATTGCTGGAACCACCCGTGGCAAATATCTTATACCCCTTCTTCTGAAGCATACGCGCGGCAGAAAGCATGTCCACTTTCTGCTTCGGAGTACCGGTAGAAAGCAGGATATTTTTCTCTGGAATACGATATCCCACGGAGAGCATCGCCTTGAGAATGGCGCAGGAAGTATCGCTGCCGATGCAACCCACCTCGCCCGTGCTTGCCATATCCACACCCAGTACCGGGTCGGCCTTCTGCAGACGGTTGAAGGAGAACTGGCTCGCCTTGATGCCTACGTAATCCAAATCGAACAGATTCTTGTCCGGCTTCTGTACCGGAATGCCGAGCATCACCTTCGTGGCAAGTTCAATAAGGTTTATCTTCAGCACCTTGCTGACAAACGGGAACGAACGGCTGGCACGGAGGTTGCACTCAATCACCTTGATGTCGTTCTCGCGTGCCAGATACTGGATATTGAACGGACCGGAGATGTTCAGCTCACGGGCAATCTCGCGGCTGATGCGCTTGATGCGGCGCACCGTCTCCACATACAACTTTTGTGGCGGGAACTGGATAGTGGCGTCACCGGAATGCACTCCGGCAAACTCGATATGCTCACTGATGGCGTACGCGATAATCTCTCCATCTTGCGCCACAGCATCCATCTCCACCTCCTTGGCATGCTCGATGAACTGGCTCACCACTACGGGATGTTTCTTGCTGACATTCGCCGCCAGCTTCAGGAAGCGTTCCAGCTCCTCCCGGTTGGAACAGACGTTCATCGCAGCGCCGGACAATACGTAGGAAGGACGGACCAATACCGGGAAGCCCACCTTATCCACAAAGGCGTTGATGTCCTCCAGGGAGGTCAGCGCCCGCCATTCGGGTTGGTCTACACCAATGCGGTCGAGCATGGCGGAGAACTTGTCACGGTCCTCGGCATTGTCGATGCTCCTGGCGCTTGTGCCGAGAATAGGTACCTTCTGCGCATCGAGGCGCAGGGCAAGGTTATTCGGTATCTGACCACCGGTAGAGACAATCACCCCGTGGGGATTCTCCAGTTCGAGAATATCCATCACGCGCTCGAAGGTGAGCTCGTCGAAGTAAAGACGGTCGCACATGTCATAGTCCGTAGACACGGTTTCGGGGTTGTAGTTTATCATGACACTGCGGTAGCCTTCCTGGCGGATGGTGTTCAGGGCCTGCACGCCGCACCAGTCGAACTCTACGGAAGAACCGATGCGGTAGGCGCCGGAGCCCAATACGACAATGGACTTGCGGTCGCCGAGGTAACGGACATCATTTGCCGTGCCGCTATACGTCAGGTAGAGATAGTTGGTCTGTGCGGGATATTCGGCGGCAAGGGTATCTATCTGCTTCACTACGGGCAGAATGCCTGCACTCTTGCGGAAATTGCGGACGGCAAGGATGGCTTCTTCGCCGTCCATTGCTTGTTCCAAGCCGAGGGCACGGGCTATCTGGAAATCAGAGAAGCCTTGTACTTTGGCTTTACGCAATAAGTCCACGGGAATCATTGGCAACTCTCCATCAGCCATAAAAGAGTGCAGTTCCCTGCTGGTATCCATGATGTTCATCAACTTCTCCAGGAACCAACGGTCTATCTTGGTCAATTCGTGCACCTGGTCCACCGTATACCCGGCACGGAAGGCTTTGGAGATGACAAAGATACGCTTGTCCGTCGGTTCGCGCAGAGCCTTGTCCAAATCGGCAATCACCAGTTCCTTGTTCTCTACGAAGCCGTGCATGCCCTGGCCTATCATGCGAAGCCCCTTCTGGATGGCTTCCTCGAAAGTACGGCCGATAGCCATCACCTCGCCTACCGACTTCATGCTCGAACCCAGCTCTTTGTCCACCCCGTGGAACTTGCCCAAATCCCAACGCGGTATCTTGCAGACCACATAGTCCAGGGCGGGTTCGAAGAAAGCGCTTGTGGTCTTTGTCACAGAGTTGTTCAAGTCGAACAAGCCATAGCCCAAGCCGAGTTTTGCCGCTACAAATGCCAACGGATAACCCGTTGCTTTAGAGGCAAGTGCAGACGAACGGCTCAAGCGTGCATTTACCTCGATTACCCGGTAGTCCTCGCTCATCGGGTCGTAGGCATACTGCACGTTACACTCTCCCACAATGCCGATGTGACGGATAATGCGGATAGCGAGTTCACGCAATTTATGATAGTCCGTATTGCTCAACGTCTGTGACGGGGCAATAACGATGGACTCACCTGTATGGATGCCCAGGGGGTCGAAGTTCTCCATGTTGCAGACCGTGATGCAGTTGTCGAAGCGGTCGCGCACCACCTCGTATTCCACTTCCTTCCATCCCTTCAGCGATTTCTCCACCAGCACCTGCGGGGAGAAGGAGAAGGCTTTCTCCACCAGCACATTCAGCTCTTCTTCATTGTCGCAGAAGCCCGAACCCAGTCCGCCAAGCGCGTATGCGGCACGGACAATGACCGGATATCCCAGTTCCCGGGCTGCGCGACGGGCATCGGCGGCATTCTCCACGGCTTCGCTCTTGATGGTCTTCACATCAATCTCATTCAGTTTCTGCACAAAGATTTCACGGTCCTCCGTGTCAATGATGGCCTGCACGGGAGTGCCGAGAACCGTCACGCCGTACTTCTCGAAAATCTTGTCTTTATAGAGGGAAACACCGCAGTTCAGTGCCGTCTGCCCACCAAAAGCAAGCATGATGCCGTCCGGGCGCTCCTTCTCTATCACCTTCTCCACGAAGTAAGGAGTGACGGGCAGGAAGTAAATCTGGTCGGCAACTCCTTCCGAGGTCTGTACCGTGGCAATGTTCGGATTGATGAGAACCGTGTAGATGCCTTCCTCCTTCAATGCCTTGAGCGCCTGCGAACCGGAGTAGTCAAATTCTCCTGCCTCACCGATTTTCAGTGCGCCGGAACCGAGCAGCAGGACTTTCTTTATATTGTTTTCTTTCATTTGCATATCTGTTTATTAAAAATGTAATAGTAGTAATAAAACCTTATCTTTCTCTTACCTTACACAATCAGTCACTAATTGAATGGCATTCAGTATAGGACTGAAAGGTATTCACTCTGGGACTGAATGACATTCAGTATGGGACTCATTATACCGTCTTTTACATACTGATTATCAAGAGATTATAAACGCAATCATTCTTGATAAAATTCTCTTACTAAAGCAACTTCACAAAGTCATCAAAAAGAAACTCCGTATCCGTCGGCCCGCTGGCAGCTTCGGGATGAAACTGTGCGGAGAACCAGGGATTGCGTTTGTGGCGGATTCCTTCATTAGAACCATCGTTCATATTGATGAAAAGCGGTTCCCAGTCTTCTGTCAGCGTGTTGTTGTCTACGGCATACCCATGATTCTGTGAGGTGATGAAGCAACGTTCCGTACCCACCATACGCACCGGTTGGTTATGGCTGCGGTGGCCGTATTTCAATTTGTATATCTTGGCGCCCCCAGCTTTGGAAAGCAACTGGTTTCCCATACAGATGCCGAAGATGGGCAGTTTCTCGTTCTGCATTGTCTTGCGGATATGCTGCACGGCAGCATCGCAGGTATCGGGGTCGCCAGGGCCGTTGGAGATGAACAACCCGTCGAACTCCATCCCAGTATAATCATAGTCCCAGGGAACGCGAATCACTTCCACGTCACGTTTCAGCAGGCAGCGGATGATGTTATGCTTGACGCCGCAATCCACAAGGAGCACTTTCTTCTTACCGGTTCCTTCGTTGTAACGGATAACCTCCTTGCAGCTAACTTTATCCACATAATTCACATCGGCATAAGAGGCCTCAGGCATTTCATCCGATTCATCATCAAAGGCGATACGTCCCATCATCACCCCATGCTCGCGAAGCACCTTTGTCAGTTCGCGGGTATCGATGCCCGTGATGCCCGGAATCTGTTCGCGTTTCAGCCAGTCACCGAGGCTTTCCACCGCATTCCAATGGCTATAATTTTCGCTATAATCGCTTACAATAATGGCTTCGGCATGGATATGCTCGCTCTCCATAAAAGTGGCAAGCCCATTCGGTTCGAGAGTAAAAGGCGGCACACCGTAATTGCCCACCAACGGATAGGTGAGCGTCATCAGCTGTCCGGCATACGAAGGGTCGGTCAGGCTTTCGGGATAACCCGTCATGGCTGTGTTGAAGACCACCTCTCCCGCTACCGGTTTTTCAAAGCCGAACGACTTGCCGTGGAAGCGGCTCCCGTCGTCGAGGATTAGAGTTACATTTCTCATTGATTCAATTAAAATTGATAAACTTGTTCTATATAATCAATAAATGCCTTGTTCAGCAGCTTCACACCACCCGGCGTAGGATAATCGCCGCTGAAGTACCAGTCACCCGGATGCTTGGGGCAGGCCTCATGCAGCCCCTCGAGAGGCTGGTAGACAATCTGCACTTTGGCTTTCGTCCCTTTCGGAGTAAGAAGCTCCACCATCTTGGCAGAGATTTCCTCATCAGTGAAAGGAGCATAAATCTCCTTCACGTAATTCACCATCTGCTCTTTGGGCAGGCCTACCTGCTCCTTGGACTTGCGGTAGGCGGCGGCAATCACATCGCGCATCTCACGCTCCTTCAGCAGTTCCACAGCAGCCTTGAAGGCGATGAATTCGCTCATCTTAGCCATATCGATGCCATAGTAGTCGGGATAGCGTACCTGCGGTGAAGAGCTTACAATGACTATCTTCTTTGGCTCCAGACGGTCAAGGATGCCGATGATGCTCTGCTTCAGGGTGGTTCCACGCACTATCGAGTCGTCGATGATGACCAGATTATCCACTCCCGGGACAAGGCTTCCATAAGTGATGTCGTACACATGGGCGGCAAGGTCGTTCCGGCTGTTTCCTTCGGCAATAAAGGTACGCAGCTTGATGTCCTTGATTGCCACTTTCTCGCTCCGTATGCGCCGCGACAAGATATGCTCCAGTTCGTCGTGGCTGGGACTATGCCCCAAGGCGGCAATCTGCTGCACCTTCTCCTCGTTGAGGTAGTCGTCCAATCCCTGCAACATACCGTAGAAGGCGACTTCCGCCGTATTGGGGATGAAGGAGAAGACGGTATGGTCCACATCGTTGTCGATGGCTTTCAATATGTTGGGTACAAGTTTCTCACCCAGCAGTTTACGTTCCCGGTAAATGTCCACATCACTGCCCCGGCTGAAGTAGATGCGCTCGAAGGAACAAGGTTTCACCTCGCGCGGCTTGTTGATTTGCACGGTGCGCACCTTGCCGGCCTTGTTGATAAACATGGCTTGTCCGGGTTGCAGCTCCTTGATGGATTCGACAGGAACATTAAGGGCTGTCTGTATCACGGGACGTTCGCTGGCAAGCACCGCTATCTCGTCGTCCTGATACCAGAAGGCTGTACGGATGCCCCATGGGTCGCGTACGGCGAAAGTCTCTCCGCTGCCGGTAAGTCCGCACATCACGTATCCCCCGTCCCACTCCTTGCTCGAAGTGCGCAGCACGTTGGCAAGGTCGATGTGGTTTTCTATATAACGGGTGATGTCCATGCCTGCCAGCCCTTCCGCTTCGGCAAGGTTGAAGAGGCGCTCCACTTCGCGGTCGAGGCGATGTCCCAACTGCTCCAGCATGATGTAGGTATCGGCATATTTGCGCGGATGCTGGCCGATGGCGGTAATGCGTGCGAAGATTTCATCCACATTCGTCATGTTGAAATTGCCGCAGAGGGCAAGATTCTTGGCACGCCAGTTGTTTCTCCGGAGGAACGGGTGCACGTACGAGATGCCGGACTTTCCGGTAGTGGAGTAACGCAGGTGTCCCATATAGACCTCCCCTGCAAAGGGCAGCACACGCTTGGCATAGTCCGCATCGTGCAGCTGTTCCTTGGTCAAGTCCTTGAAGTGGCCCTGCACCGTACCGAAAATTTCGGTAATGGCGCCCGAGCCGAGAGCACGCTCACGGAACATATATTCCTCGCCGGGACTGGCTTCCAGTTTCACGCAGGCCAGTCCGGCACCTTCCTGCCCACGGTTGTGTTGTTTCTCCATCAGGAGATAGAGCTTGTTGAGTCCGTACATCCATGTTCCGTACTTCTCTTCATAGTACTCCAGCGGTTTCAGCAGGCGTATCATGGCAACGCCGCATTCATGCTTCAGTTGTTCCATCTATTTATTTACAATTTACCATTTACAATGTACAATTTTAAGTGTACAATTTTCTTTTCCTTATTATAGCATACAATTACCATTTACATTTACCCCTCCCAAGCGCAGCCCCATTGTACATTGTAAATGGTAAATTGTACATGTCCTCATTCTACAGTCACCGACTTCGCAAGATTCCTCGGCTGGTCCACATCCATTCCCTTGCACACGGCAATGTGATAGGCAAGTAATTGCAGAGGTACCGTAGTTATTAACGGATCAAGGCACTCCATTGTTTCGGGAAGCTCGATGCAAGTGTCGGCTATTTTACTGATGACCGTATCTCCCTTTGTCACAATGGCGATAACCCTGCCTTTACGCGCCTTTATTTCCTGGATATTGCTCAGCACCTTTTCATAAAGCCCATTCCGGGTGGCAATGACCACTACCGGCATTTCGGCATCCACCAGGGCAATGGGGCCGTGCTTCATTTCGGCGGCAGGATAGCCCTCGGCATGGATATACGAAATCTCCTTCAACTTCAAGGCGCCTTCCAAGGCTACGGGATAACTGTATCCGCGTCCCAGATAGATAAAGTTGTGTGCATAGGTGAATATCTTGGAAAGTTCCGCTATACGGTCGTTCAGTTTCAAGACCTCCTTCATCTTGTCGGGGATATGTCCCAATTCCTTGACAATTGCCAGGTATTGCCCTTCGTCCATCGTCTTTTTCTCTTTGGCAAGTGTCAGGGCCAGCATGGTAAGCACCGTTACCTGCCCGGTGAAGGCTTTGGTGGATGCCACCCCTATTTCCGGTCCCACGTGGATATAGGAACCCGTGTGCGTGGCACGGGGAATGCTGGAACCGACGGCATTGCAGATGCCGTATATAAATGCCCCACGGTTTCTGGCAAGCTCCACGGCAGCCAGCGTATCGGCCGTTTCACCGCTTTGCGAGATGGCAATCACCACATCGTTGCTGTCAATCACCGGGTCGCGGTAACGGAACTCACTGGCATACTCCACCTCCACCGGAATACGGCAGAAGCTTTCAATCAAATGCTTGCCGATGAGGGCGGCATGCCATGACGTACCGCATGCCACGATGACGAAGCGTTTGGCCGCCAGCAGACGTTCCTTATAATCAATCACTGCAGAAAGAACCACGTTCGTACCCTCCACATTGATACGCCCGCGCATGCAGTCGTGAATGCAGCCGGGCTGTTCGAAGATTTCCTTCAGCATGAAGTGCGGATAACCGCCCTTCTCCAGCTGGCCGAGATTGAGCGCTACCGTCTTTACCTCGTGCGGACATTCCACATTCTTCAGGTTAACAACCTTCAGCTTCTCTCCCCGACGGATGAGGGCAATCTCTTCGTCTTCCAGATACACCACCTTATCCGTGTATTCCACAATCGGCGTGGCATCCGAAGCCAGGAAAAACTCTCCTTCACCGATGCCCACCACCAGCGGACTGCTCTTGCGTGCAGCGATTATCCCATCCGGATTGTCCTTGTCGAGCACCGCAATGGCATACGCCCCAATCACTTCCTGCAAGGCAAGTTGCACCGCCGTCAGCAGGTCAATATGGTTTGTCACCTGAATGTATTCAATGAGCTGTACCAGCACCTCGGTATCAGTGCTGCTTTTAAATACATAACCTTTGGCTTGAAGTTTTTCTTTAAGGACGGCGTAGTTTTCAATAATGCCGTTATGGATGAGGGCGAGGCGTTCGGAAGAGGAATAATGGGGATGGGCATTGACGGAACAAGGTTCTCCATGAGTGGCCCAACGTGTATGTGCAATACCAATGCTACCGGAAATATCTTTTTGAGCAACGAAAGTTTCAAGTTCCGAAACCCTACCTTTCGCTTTGTACACGTTCAACTGTCGGTTATCACTGATTAATGCTACCCCCGCACTATCATATCCACGGTACTCCAACCGCTTCAGACCCTTGATAAGAATGGGGTAGGCTTTCCTTTGACCTATATAGCCTACTATTCCACACATAATGTATCAGTATTTGATTTTGCGTTGCAAATATACATATTCTTAAGAACATAAAGTTAATCTTTCCACTATTTATTTATCAAAAGAATAGAAAAAAGTTGTTTTTACATCAAAAAGTTAAAGAAAGTATTATTTTAAAAGCAAAAGGCTTAATTTATAAATCCAAATCAAACCGTCTGATTTTGATTTAGGATTAAAAGAAAACAGAGGGTGTTTTCTATCAATTCATAACTTCATCTTCTATCGCAGGAATTTTGCAAGAAAGAAGGCAGGAATACATATTAGCATTTTGCAATTAATACCATATATTTGCCGAACATTTTGAAACCACAAACAATATTATACAGCAATAAAGAAAGCTTATAATCATGAAACAAGAACTTTTTAACAACAAAACAAAAGCAGAGGATTACCAGCGACAGCCCAAACAGTTGGGCTTGTATGAGGCATCCCATGAGCACGATGCCTGCGGAGTAGGCATGCTGGTCAATATCCAGGGAGGAAAATCACATGAACTGGTAGAATCGGCATTGAAGGTACTGGAAAACATGCGCCACCGTGGAGCGGAAGGGGCGGACAACAAAACCGGAGACGGTGCCGGCATCATGCTGCAGATACCGCACGAATTCATTCTGTTGCAGGGCATTCCCGTTCCCGAGAAAGGAAAATACGGCACCGGCCTGCTTTTCCTTCCCAAAGACGGAAAAGACCAGGCTGTCATCTTGAGCGTCATTATCGAAGAGATTGAAAAGGAGAGATTGACCCTGATGCATCTGCGCAACGTGCCCACTTGCCCCGAAATATTGGGAGAAGCGGCTCTTGCCAACGAACCGGACATCAAGCAAATTTTCATCACCGGATTTACGGAAAGCGAAACCGCCGACCGCAAACTCTATATAATAAGGAAAAGGATAGAGAACAGAATACGCAAGTCGGACATCCCCACCCGCGAGGATTTCTACATCGTCTCGCTCTCTACGAAGAACATCGTCTACAAGGGCATGCTCTCTTCCTTGCAGTTGCGCAACTACTTCCCCGACCTCACCAACAGCTACTTCACCAGCGGACTGGCATTGGTGCACTCCCGTTTCAGCACCAACACTTTCCCCACCTGGGGACTGGCACAGCCTTTCCGCCTGCTGGCACACAACGGCGAAATCAATACCATCCGCGGCAACCGCGGCTGGATGGAAGCCCGTGAGAGTGTACTCTCCTCTCCCGCCCTGGGAGACATCCGGGAGATACGCCCCATCGTGCAACCGGGCATGAGCGACAGTGCCTCGCTGGACAATGTGCTCGAGTTTCTCATCATGTCGGGCCTGAGCCTGCCGCACGCCATGGCCATGCTTGTGCCGGAATCTTTCAACGAAAAGAATCCCATCAGCGAAGATTTGAAAGCTTTCTATGAATACCACTCCATCCTGATGGAGCCGTGGGACGGACCGGCGGCACTGCTTTTCAGCGACGGGCGCTATGCAGGCGGCATGCTCGACAGGAACGGACTGCGCCCTGCACGCTACCTGATTACGCAGGGCGGCATGATGGTAGTGGCCAGCGAAGTCGGCGTGATGGATTTCGAGCCGGGAGACATCAAGGAAAAAGGACGCCTGCAACCGGGCAAGATACTGCTTATAGACACCGAGAAAGGCGAAATATATTATGACGGCGAACTGAAGAAACAACTTGCCGAAGCCAAACCATACCGCACTTGGCTGGCCGGCAACCGCATCGAGCTGGACGAACTGAAAAGCGGTCGCAAAGTCTCCCATAGCGTGGAGAACTACGACAGCATGCTGCGCATCTTCGGCTACTCCAAAGAAGACGTGGAACGGCTGATTGTCCCGATGTGTACCACCGGTGCCGAACCCATCAACTCCATGGGCAATGACACCCCGCTGGCAGTACTCTCGGACAAGGCGCAACTACTGTACAACTATTTCCGCCAGCAGTTTGCCCAAGTCACCAACCCTCCTATCGACCCGATACGCGAAGAACTGGTAATGTCGCTGACCGAATACATCGGAGCCGTAGGCATGAACATACTGACACCCAGCGAAAACCATTGCAAGATGGTGAGGTTGAACCATCCCATCCTGAACAACGCCCAGCTGGATATTCTCTGCAACATCCGGTACAAAGGCTTCAAGACCGTGAAACTGCCCCTGCTCTTCGAAGTGGCAAAAGGGTGCCAGGGATTGCAGCAAGCATTGGCAACCCTCTGCAAGCAGGCGGAAGAATCCGTCAACGAAGGAGTGAACTACATCGTGCTTTCCGACCGCGACGTAGACGCCGCCCATGCCGCCATTCCGTCACTGCTTGCCGTGTCGGCGGTACACCACCATCTTATCTCCGTGGGCAAACGGGTGCAGACGGCACTGATTGTAGAAAGCGGCGAAATCCGCGAAGTGATGCACGCCGCACTACTGCTGGGCTTCGGAGCCAGCGCACTGAATCCGTATATGGCTTTTGCCGTCATCGACAAACTGGTGAACGAAAAGGAAATACAGCTCGATTACGCCACTGCCGAAAAGAAATATATCAAGTCCGTCTGCAAAGGCTTGTTCAAGATTATGAGCAAGATGGGCATCAGCACCATCCGTTCTTACCGGGGCGCGAAAATTTTCGAGGCCGTAGGACTGAGCGAGGAGTTGAGCAATGCCTACTTTGGCGGACTGAGTTCACGCATCGGAGGCATACGCTTGGATGAAGTGGCACGCGACGCCATCGCCTTCCACAAGGAAGGGATGGAGGTTCTTAAAAAGAAGGGGGAAGCGGAGCTATTGCCGAACCGCGGACTGTATGCCTTCCGCAAGGATGGTGAGAAGCACGCCTGGAACCCGGAAACCATCAGCACACTGCAACTTGCCACACGCCTGGGAAGCTATAAGAAATTCAAGGAGTTCACTGCCATGGTAGACAGCAAGGAATCTCCCATCTTCCTGCGCGATTTCCTCGACTTCCGCCGCGCTCCTATCAGCATAGACCGGGTGGAACCGGTAGAGAACATCGTACAGCGCTTTGTCACCGGCGCCATGTCCTACGGCTCCATCAGCCGCGAAGCCCACGAAGCCATGGCTATTGCCATGAACAAGCTGCATGGCCGGAGCAATACGGGCGAAGGAGGCGAAGACCGGGCACGCTTCATGCCGCGCGAAGACGGCACCAGTCTGCGCAGCGCCATCAAGCAGGTGGCCTCAGGACGTTTCGGTGTCACCGCAGAATATCTGGTGAATGCGGACGAAATACAGATAAAGATTGCCCAAGGCGCCAAGCCGGGCGAAGGTGGGCAGCTGCCGGGCTTCAAAGTGGATGAAGTGATTGCCAAGACACGCCACTCCATTCCGGGCATCTCGCTGATTTCCCCCCCGCCCCACCACGACATTTACTCCATCGAAGACCTGGCACAGCTCATCTTCGACCTGAAGAACGTGAACCCACGGGCAAAAATCAGCGTGAAGCTGGTGGCAGAAAGCGGTGTGGGCACCATTGCCGCCGGTGTGGCAAAGGCAAAGGCCGATTTGATAGTCATCTCGGGTGCAGAGGGCGGTACGGGAGCCTCTCCTGCATCATCCATCCGCTATGCCGGCATCTCGCCCGAACTCGGCTTGAGCGAAACGCAGCAGACACTGGTGCTGAACGGCCTGCGCGGACAAGTGATGCTGCAAGTGGACGGACAGCTCAAAACAGGCCGTGACATCATACTGATGGCAATGCTCGGAGCCGAAGAATTCGGTTTCGCCACCAGCGCCCTGATTGTACTGGGTTGCGTAATGATGCGCAAATGTCACCAGAACACCTGCCCCGTAGGGGTGGCGACACAGAACGAAAAACTGCGCAAACGCTTCCGCGGACGCAGCGAGTATCTGGTGAACTTCTTCACGTTCCTGGCGCAGGAAGTACGCGAATACCTGGCGGAAATCGGTGTGGAACGCCTGGATGACATCATTGGACGCACAGACCTTATCGTCCGCAAGCCGGATGACGGAATCAGGAAACATCAGTTGATAAGCTTCGACAAACTACTGGCACGCGTAGACAACGAAGCCGCCATCCGCCACGTCACCGACCAACAGCATGGCATCGACCATGTGAAAGATGTAGAGATGCTACATGCCGCCGCCGAAGCCGTAGAGAACCAGAAGGAAATCTCGCTGGAGTACACCATCGCCAATACCGACCGTGCCTGCGGTGCCATGCTCTCTGGTGTCATTGCCGCAAAATACGGAGAAAAAGGGCTGCCCGAACATACGCTGAACGTGAAGTTCAAAGGCTCCGCCGGGCAGAGTTTCGGGGCATTCCTTGTCCCGGGTGTCAACTTCAAGCTGGAAGGCGAGGCCAACGATTATCTGGGCAAAGGTCTGAGTGGCGGACGCATCGCCGTCCTGCCTCCGGTACGGAGCAACTTCGAGGCGGAGAAAAACACGATTGCAGGCAACACCCTGCTTTATGGCGCCACAAGCGGTGAAGTTTACATCAACGGCCGTGCAGGCGAGCGCTTTGCCGTCCGCAACTCCGGTGCCACAGCCGTAGTGGAGGGTGTAGGCGACCACTGCTGCGAGTATATGACCGGCGGGCGCGTGGTAGTACTCGGACAGACGGGACGCAACTTTGCCGCAGGCATGTCCGGCGGTGTGGCCTACGTATGGAACCGGGACGGCAACTTCGACTATTTCTGCAACATGGAAATGGTAGAACTGAGCCTCATCGAAGAGGCCTCCTACCGCAAGGAACTGCACGAGCTCATCCGCCAGCACTACCTGTACACCGGTTCCAAACTGGCACGCACCATGCTCGATGACTGGCCACGCTATGCCGACCAGTTCATCCAGGTAGTCCCTATCGAATACAAAAAAGTGCTGCAAGAGGAGCAGATGCAGAAATTGCAACAGAAGATTGCAGAGATGCAGAGAGACTATTAAAAGTACAATTGACTATTTATAATGTACAATTACCATGCGGATAACAGTTATATAGTAGCATCTGGAAATATACATTGTAAACGGACAAAGAGATTGTAAATTGTAAATTGCTAAATTGTAAATTTCAATATGGGAGATCCAAAAGCATTCCTCAATATCCCCCGCCAAGAGGCGGGTTACCGTCCGATACACGAACGTATCACAGACTTCAGCCAAGTGGAACAGACACTGAACAGCCACGACCGCAAACTCCAGGCCTCGCGCTGTATGGACTGCGGCGTACCCTTCTGCCACTGGGCATGTCCGCTGGGCAATAAAGACCCGGAATTCCAAGACGCGCTCTACCGGGGCAAATGGCGCGAAGCCTATCAAATACTGAACAGTACGAATGATTTTCCGGAATTTACGGGACGCATCTGCCCTGCCCTTTGCGAGAAGTCGTGCGTACTGAAACTCTCGTGCAACGAACCGGTCACTATCCGCGAGAACGAAGCCGCCATCGCCGAGGCTGCTTTTCGCGAGGGCTACATCACCCCCCTCCAGCCCGAACGCAACGGAAAGAAAGTAGCCGTCATCGGCGCCGGCCCTGCCGGATTGAGCGTTGCCGTACGGCTGAACGCCAAAGGTTACGAAGTTACCCTATTCGATAGCAAACCGATGCCGGGAGGACTGCTGCGCTATGGCATCCCCAACTTCAAGCTGGACAAAGCCGTCATCGACCGCCGCATGAAAATCCTCGAGGCCGAAGGAATCTTGTTCAAGATGGGAGTCCATGTCGATGTACAGAAACTGCCTGCCGGATTTGATGCCTACGCCATTTGTACCGGTACGCCCACCGCCCGCGACCTCTCCATTCCGGGCAGGGAGCTGAAAGGCATCTACTTTGCCCTCGACATGCTGGCACAGCAGAACCATATTCTGGATGGAGATACCTTCCCGAAAGACCAACTCGTTAACGCCCGCGGCAAACGGGTACTCGTCATCGGCGGCGGCGATACCGGGTCTGACTGTATAGGCACCAGCATTCGCCAGGGAGCCGTCAGCGTAACCCAGATTGAAATCATGCCCCAACCGCCCATAGGACACAACCCTGATACTCCCTGGCCTCAATGGCCCGTCGTACTGAAAACCACCAGCAGCCACGAAGAAGGCTGTACCCGTCGATGGTCCCTCGCCTCTACCCGGTTCATCGGAAAGAACGGCAAGGTATGCGGTGTGGAAGTGGAAGAAGTGGAGTGGCTTCCGGCAACAGACGGTAACCGCCCTACCATGAAATCTACGGGTAAGAAAGAGGTCATCGAAGCCGATATGGTGCTTCTTGCCATGGGTTTCCTCAAGCCCGAGCAACCGAAGTTTGCAGAGAACGTATTCGTGGCAGGCGATGCCGCCCACGGCGCCAGCCTCGTAGTACGTGCCTTGGCCGACGGACGACGAGTGGCAACAGAAATAGATCGTTACCTCGAACCTCTAAAAGAAAACAAGAAATGATTTCCCTTTCTTTAATTTTTAACCTTTAATTTTTAATTCTCATGTGTGGAATAGCAGGAATCTTCAACATACAGTATCAAACTCCTGAGTTGAGAAACAAAGCACTACGGATGGCGCAGAAAATCCGTCATCGTGGACCGGACTGGAGTGGTATCTACGTAGGCGGCTCCGCCATCCTCGCCCACGAACGCCTCTCCATTGTCGACCCGGAATCCGGCGGACAACCCTTATATTCACCCGACCGCAAACAGGTGCTTGCCGTCAATGGCGAGATTTACAACCATCGCGACATCCGTGCCCGCTATGCCGGAAAATACGCCTTCCAGACAGGTTCCGACTGCGAAGTCATCCTTGCCCTTTACAAAGACAAAGGCATCCGCTTCCTCGAAGAGCTGAATGGCATCTTCGCCTTCGCCCTCTATGATGAAGAAACGGACGATTACCTCATCGCCCGCGACCCCATCGGCGTAATCCCCCTTTATATAGGACGCGACAAAGACGGACACATCTACTTCGGCAGTGAGCTGAAAGCTCTTGAGGGTTTCTGCGATGAGTACGAGCCTTTCCTTCCCGGCCACTACTACCGTGGGCGCGAGGGCAAGATGCACCGCTGGTACACCCGCGACTGGATGGACTATGCCGCTGTGAAAGACAACTACACCCCTGCCGCCGAACGCAATGCCGCGCCGGCTTCGATAGGCCGGACAGCCTACAGCACACAAGTCACGGCTGTGCACGATGCCCTTGAAGCCGCCGTACAGCGCCAGTTGATGTCCGACGTCCCCTACGGTGTCCTGCTCAGTGGCGGACTCGATTCTTCCGTCATCTCTGCCATCGCCAAGAAATATGCCGCCAAACGCATCGAGACAGACAACAAGGCAGATGCCTGGTGGCCGCAGCTCCATTCCTTCGCCGTCGGCTTGAAGGGTGCTCCCGACTTGATTAAAGCCCGCGAAGTGGCCCGTCATATCGGTACCGTGCATCACGAGATAAACTATACCGTTCAGGAAGGCCTCGATGCTGTCCGCGACGTCATCTATTTCATTGAGACTTACGACATAACCACTGTCCGCGCCTCCACCCCCATGTATCTGCTGGCACGTGTCATCAAAAGCATGGGCATCAAGATGGTACTCAGCGGCGAAGGTGCGGACGAGGTGTTCGGCGGTTACCTTTACTTCCACAAGGCGCCCACACCGCAAGCCTTTCACGAAGAAACCGTGCGCAAGCTCTCCAAACTGCATCTGTACGACTGCCTCCGTGCCAACAAAAGCCTTGCAGCCTGGGGAGTGGAAGGACGTGTCCCCTTCCTCGACAAAGAATTCCTGGATGTTGCCATGCGCATCAATCCGGCAGTCAAGATGTGCCCCGGCAAGGAGATAGAAAAGAAAGTAGTCCGCGAAGCCTTTGCCGACATGCTCCCACAGAGCGTTGCCTGGCGGCAGAAAGAACAGTTCTCCGACGGTGTGGGCTACAGTTGGATTGATACGCTGAAAGCCGTCACTGCCGCTGCCGTCAGCGACGAACAGATGGCACATGCCGCCGAACGCTTCCCAGTACATACCCCGCAAAACAAGGAAGAGTACTATTATCGCACCATCTTCGAAGAGCATTTCCCCAGTGAAAGCGCGGCCCGAAGCGTTCCCAGCGTGCCCAGTGTGGCATGCTCCACCGCCGAAGCGCTGGCATGGGACGTCTCTTTCCAAGGAAAGAACGACCCCAGCGGACGGGCTGTAGCGGGGGTACACGAAGAAGCATACAAGGATTAAAAAAAGAGCTGCCGACAGATTTCCTGCCAGCAGCTCTTCTCATTTTTTATTTATCAAATCCTATCGGACTAAAACATCATTGTCTGTCCACCAATCACACCTGCCACAGCACTCGCTACGGCAATAATAAGTTTCAAAATCACATTCCACGTTTTCTTCATAAAGATTATCCATTATCTGATTAATAATTCATAGCTACTGTTATCCCAGTGGATTCTCACCTTGGTCTCCATCCGAATCCGAGCCTCCTCCTTCCGAACCGGAGCCGCCATCTGTAGAAGTCTTCCCCTTAAGATAATCATCCAAACTCACCAAATCCAGCCTCTCTCCAGCGCGGGTAGCAGCCTTCGATATCTTCAGTTCCCTATTCGCCTGAAAACAGATACGGACGCTCTCCACACTCTTGGCTGTCACGTCATCAGCCTTTTCCTCACCTTTCGATTTGGCTGCCAGTATAAAAACACCCAGCCCGGCTATATTAACCGTCTTTCCTTCCAGCAACTGCTCTTTCAGCTTTTCCACAAAGTTCTGCATCGTACTCTTGATGTCACCGATAGACAGAGAAGAGCGGTCCTGCATCTTCTGTGCAATAAACGCCAAATCCACGCTTTGCCCCAATGTTACCAACTGCGGATAATACTTCTTGGGAGAGTTTTCAACCCTGGGGTCCGACGGTCTCTCCACCGTCCTGAAAATTACACTCATACTTTTTTTTCTTTAGAGATTTAAATTCGTTTTCCTATTCACACGTTTCGTTGATCAACGATGCAAAGGTGAGGATTAAAAACTATGTAGCCAAAGAAAAAAGGTGCTTGGGAGTAGTTTTTCTGAGAAAAGTGATAAAGTGCTATAAATCAACAAAAAATATTTCTACAATATACAATTCTTCATTTCATCTACTATGTATCTCACATCCTCATCCATCACATAAGGACCGCTCGGCAAGCAAAGACCACGCTTGAACAAGCCCTCACTGACACCATTCACATAGGCAGGATTAGCCGCATAAACCGGCTGGAGATGCATGGGCTTCCATAAGGGACGGCTCTCGATACCGGCTTTATCCAAACAAACACGCATGGCCTCCACATTACGGTTAGGCTCACAAGAAGTATGGGCATTCACTGACTCATGAGTAACACCCGCAGCACCACCAACGGCACCTTTCACTGTCTCACGGTAGGCATCCTCCTCACCTCTCACATGCAGATTCCCGTCAAGCAGTACCGTGTTCAGCCAATAGTTGCTGTCATAACGTCCGGAAGGATTCTCATGAAGCGTGATTCCCTCCACATCGGCCAACAGCTCACGATACAGACCGCACAGATGCTTATGGTGTGCTATGTGCTCATCCACCACCGTCATCTGGCCGCGACCGATACCCGCACAAATGTTACTCATGCGATAGTTATAGCCTATCTTCTCATGCTGATAATAAGGATAAGCCTCACGTGCCTGTGTGGCATAGAACATAACCTCCTTCTTTGCCTCCGCATCCGGACAAATCAAGGCACCGCCACCGCTGGTGGTTATCATCTTGTTGCCATTGAAAGACAGCACACCATATTTGCCAAACGTACCACAAACCCGTCCTTTGTACCTACTGCCGAAACCTTCCGCAGCATCCTCAATCACCGGAATGCCATACTTCTCCGCCACAGCCATTATTTCATCCAACTTGGCTGGCATACCATATAGATAAACCGGGACAATAGCCTTTGGTTTCTTACCAGTTTTAGCGATGCGGTCTTTGATTGCCGCTTCCAGCAGCTGCGGATCCATATTCCAGGTATCCCCTTCTGAGTCCACAAACACAGGAGTAGCACCCAGATAAGTCATAGGATGGCTCGATGCGCAAAACGTAAAACTCTGCACCATCACTTCATCACCCTGTCCCACTCCACAAGCCACCAAAGCCAAGTGTACAGCAGCCGTACCGGCAGACAAAGCCACCACATGCTTATTCTCACCTACAAAAGCCTCCAAATCCTGTTCAAAGCCGCTTACGTTCGGACCGAGTGGAACCACCCAGTTCGTATCGAAAGCTTCTTGTATGAAGCCCATCTCCTTGCCGCTCATGTGAGCGAGGCAAAGATAAATTCTCTTATCCATAAAATATATGTGATTATTCTAATGATTCGATTTCCTCACGTAGTGGGGAATAAAAAGGAAAGAAAGGATTTTATAAATCTTTCCCAAGCACTGTGTAAATGATGATTTTGATGTCATTCCAAAAAGACCAACTATCCAAATATTCAATATTTATCCGCACTTTGTCCGGAAACAAAAACTCATCATTATATTTTTGAGGTTCCTTCTGTTCTGCCAATAATTCTTCCTCGTTCCGATACTTTAAACTTGCGGGGCCGGTAATGCCGGGTTTTAAGAGAAGTATTCTCCGATGCTCCCCCTCAAGCCTATCAGCATAACCGGGAACATCGGGACGAGGGCCAACGAAACTCATGTCACCAATCAACACATTCCATAACTCCGGCAATTCATCCAATTTATATTTCCGGAGTACTGCTCCTAACGGAGTGATACGACTCTCTCCTTTTACAGAAATGGAACTTCCAGAATGGGCGACAGTCATTGAACGGAACTTATACATCGTAAACAACCGCCCATATTGTCCAACTCTTTTCTGTTTAAATATGACAGGACCTCCGGGCATCTTGATACGAATCAAAATGCTGATTATAATTAAAACCGGGAATAAAAAGATTAAACCGAAGAGTGATGCACCACGGTCAAAGAGAGATTTGATAAACATTCAATCTTGTAAAATTATCTTAAAAACTTATAAGCAAATTGAGTTACATGAGGGATAGGAATAATAAATATAACAAAACGAGCACAAGCAAATATATAATTCACATATGATAAGTTCAGTTTTCTAATAACAAGACATCTATTTTTCAAATCAGATAGACTTTTTGATAAACCATTTCTTCTTAAATAAAAATCCTTATTTACACGTACCCGTACCAACACTTCATCTATATTGGCAAACTTACATCCTGATAAAAAACCATTTAGCCAAAATATTGTATCTTCATCTTTATCCGTATCAACGGGATATAAACCTGCTTTATGAAAATAAGATTTTCTAAAAATAACACTCATATGTGCCAATGGGTTTCTTTTCCCAAAGAAACATTTCATTTCATCATGTGATAGAGGATATCTTATAACCCCTATAGATTTTTTGTTTTCATCCATTTCTTCAATATGTCCTCCACATATATCTATATTTTTATGATTGTTCATATAGATTATTTGTTTTTCAAATCTATTTGAAAGACAAATATCATCAGCATCCATACGGAGAACGTAATCATACCCTTTAGATAGTACAATAGTTAACAACTCATTCAATGAATATGCCAACCCATAATTTTCATCTCTACCATAAACATGAAACCGACTATCATTTAACTCCATGAAGAAGTGTTCTATACCACTTTCAACAACTCCATCATATTGAACATAAACATGAAAATCCTTAAATGTTTGTTTTAGCAAACTGTCAACACATTGTGCTACATATATCAATTTATCATTTTTATAAATCGACATTATTACTGCTACCATTATTTATAATATAACGAGTTAATACCTTACATGAATTTTGCATCGGAATATCTCCCCAAAATATTTTTTTTATTCTGTTTTGTTCAGTAGTCAAACTATTACCATAATTCCAATCAGATAATATTTCCATTAATGAATCAAAACTATAGGCTCGAACACCTGGAGTATAATCATCAAAATCAAAAGCCAAATCCCTACATTGACAAATATATTTTTCATAATCAAAAGGGAATAAAACAATACCTTTATCCAATAACAAATAATCGTAAAAAATAGAAGAATAGTCTGTTATTAGTAAATCCGTAAATGGTAATATTGGATAAACATCTACATCCTTATCTAAGAAACGAATGTTAGAAAATATACTTGAAACATTAGATACTACAGTGGCAGGATGTAACTTAAATAAAAAAAGTTCATCACGTTTCTCCAAAAAATCATTCAATAAATCCAAATTAATACCTGAGGCTAACATAAAATCAGATTGGTCATCTCTGAAAGTTGGCATATAAATAATAGTATGGGAAAATTCTTGTATATCCTTTATCAGCCTATTAACTCCTTGCGGTTCATATTCTTCTACATATTTCTTTATTAAATTTGCATTTAAAAAGAATAACTCACATCTAGGATATCCCAAATTAAGACATTTACGTATATCTATTTGAAAGCATTTAGAAAAATGCATTGACATAAACACTGAAGTAGAAAGGAATAAATCAGGCTTACGAAATAAATAAGGAAATAAAATACGATTAAATATATTTTTTACATATATCTTAGAATCAATGCCAACAGTTGTTGCAAACTCAATTTTTTTTATTCCAACACCGTGCCATAGATTTACAGCAAAGCATCCTCCCGAAGTCCAATAATTAATATCTGATAAATGAGAAGAAAAAATATAATAGTAGGATGTCAAACAATGATATAGCCCATATAAACTCCATCTATAATATGCATTAATACCTTTTTCTCTTAATAACAATATTTCCGATTTATTAGAAGATATCCAAATAGGAATTACTGTTTTCTCATATTTATATAAATATCTATATAAATATTTCACATTGTCCGTAAAACCCACTTTATATCCCAAAACCCATTTTCTCTTACTTCTTGGAATTAAGTATGAAAGTAACAATAATGGATATCCTAGAAATAAGGAAATTAAACGATATATTATATCAGTATAATTTCTATTACTAAATACCCATTTTATAAAATGAAGATTATTCATAGTCAGTCTGTTTTACGTCTGACATCTATAACTTGTCCCGTCAATCCAGAAAGTAATGTCATTATTGAAGTTTCTGCAACAAATTGGGGACTTAATAAACTATTTTCCGGTTCTATACCAAAGTTTTGGATACGCATAGGTGTTTTAGTTCTTTCCGGATTAATACAATTAATCTTTATATTATAACTTTTCCATTCTTCAGATAAAGCCTGAACTAAATTCACAATTGCAGCTTTTGAAGATGAATATAGGCTATACATCGCTCTGCCTCGTGTATATGAACTGGAAGTAAATAGTAATAAACCTCCATGAGACTTCGCTAAATATGAGAATGATTCCTTCGCTACATTTATCGCTCCCAAATAATTTACACGTATTAAATTTAAAATATCATCATATTTCATTGTCATCAAAGGAATTTTCAATAATATACCTGCTGTATTTATAACGAAATCAATCTTTTTCTCAATCAGATATACTTTTTCCAAAGCTTCTTTTACTAATGATGCATCAGCAACATCTGTTCCAGTCTCACTTCGACTAAACGAATAAACCTTAGCTTTCAATCCGGTACACAGTTCTGCAATACTATGTCCTATACCATAACTTCCCCCAAAAATGACTATAACTTTATGCTCTAATGCGGTTTCTTGTCCATATAAAGAAACATCACTTACAGATTTTAATTGAAAAAGCTTATCCAACAAAAACAAATCTTCTTTATGCGTTAACTTCATATTAAATTTCTCTCCCGGTACAACTCCTATTGGTATATCAGGCATATATTTTAAAACAACCCCACAATCATCGGTTGTTTTAAAATTAGGATCTACCAATGCACGTTTATATGCTTCCCTAATAACGGATAATTTAAATGCTTGTGGGGTCTGTCCATTGTATAAAAATTGTCGGTTAGGAATATCCTCTATTTCATGCGTATTCAGATTCATTTTGATAATGGTATCTGTTGCAGGAATTGCAACATCAACAGCTCCATACTTACCCAACATAGTAATACAATCTGATATTATTCTTTTAGTAACTAAGGGACGTACACTATCATGAAATATTAAATTAATATCATTCTCTGTAGAAGCATAGGCATTTATAGCTGACAAACTTGAATAATAACGTTCACTTCCTCCTTGTAGAATTCGTCCTACTTTCTTAAAATTATTAATGCAACACAATTCCTCCACTTTTTCAAGATAATTAGGGTGTACCACAATTGCAATTTCATCAATAAGCGGATGGTTATCAAATACAGAAATGGTATGTTCTAAAACTGTTTTTCCCGAAACTTTAAAAAATTGTTTAGGCATTGTCCCTCCCATACGAGTTCCGACACCACCTGCTAAAATTACAGCAACATTTCTCATGCTAATTTCTTTATTCTAACTAATAATCCAATTAAAAAATAGTAAACATAAAACATTCTTACCTGTAACCAAGACAAAATCCTCCTCTTAAACCCTATTACATGGCAAGTACTACAATATAATAAAACTGATTTGTACCTGGAGTCTTGAGTTATAATTCGAGTTATTGAAATAGCTTTCTTATTGAATATGGCTATTCGAGGATATTTATAACTCACTGCATTAGAAACCCAATCATAAATAATCCAATAAAAAACATCTTTAATAACTGGATATTTATATTTTTCATATATCACAAATAATTCATTAACAGTAAACAAAATATCCAAATCCTTTTCTTTTATAGTATTAATAATACTATCGTTACGTCCTATATAATAATTATATAACAATTCATTTAACACATAAACTCGTGCCCCTTGTATCATACATTGGAAATTGAACAACAAATCTTCATAAACAATTCCCGATTTAAAGTTCAACCCTCTTTGTCGTAAAAATGATAATTTATATAATCTGTTACAGGCTGATGCGCTAAAGCGATTATTCAGCTTAGCCTGGACCAAATATTCCTTACCATCTAACAGATTATTTCCCCAATACGCAGGATCTCTAACTTTTTCTATGCAATCCTTTATCAAATATCGACCAAAAACCACTATATCAACCTCAAATCTCTCTATTACTTGCGATAACTCATAACATGTATTAGGCTCTATAGAATCATCACTATCTAAAAATAAAACATATTCTCCTGATGCTATATTTAATCCTGTATTACGAGCTTCACTTAAACCTTTATTTTTCTGATATATATATTTAATTCTTTCATCAAATAAATAACTTTTTATGATATTATCACTATTATCCGTCGAACCATCGTTTACCAATATAATTTCAATGTCCTGAAAAGACTGTTTCATGACACTATCTAAACATCTGTTCAAATATTTTTCAACATTATATATAGGAATGATAATTGAAATAAGCATAAAACTAAATGAATTTTATTTTAAGTTTCGGAACATATAGAATTAAACTATAAAAAAATAAGAATATCAAAATATTTATCAATGAAGGGAAAAATGAAGCACGAGGCATATACACTATATTAGGAACTAATATAAAAGCCAAAAACATGATAACACGAGTATTACGAACACTTTTCTCAAAATAACGAATAATATATCCAGCTAAAAAACTCATTAGTAGAAATCCGATTAATCCCAAATCCCAAAACTCTCCGAGAAAACTAGAACCAACTCCCTCTCCCCCCAAGTATGCATCCGGTGCTAAAAAATAAGTCAATCGATGTCCTAAACTATTAGTTTGCTCCACAAATTCCATAGATTGACCTTCAAAAGTTGATGTTAAGGATAAAGGATACAAAATATATGGTAATCCAGTATTTACAAATGTTGATTTATAAAATATCATATATGCAAATACTAATAACGAAACCCCTTGTTGAGAAAAAAACATCATAAATAAATCAGAATCATAACCAGTATCAACGTCCCCCCTCCGGAACTCCAATAATACTTGTGACAGAATAATACACACGATTGAAATCAATAATAATTTGCCTATTTTTTGTTTTTGTTGTTCAGAATAAAATGAATAATAATACCATAATAAAAATATAATAGGTAAAAATAGTTTAGAACGTCCACCCTTTAAAACATCTGCAATTCTTAAAGCAAAGAAAATTGACGATATGATAAAGAACTTCTTTTTAGAAGGTTTCGATGCTAAAAATAAGCAATATGAAAATTCAAAAATAGATATTGCTCCCGTCGTCCATATTGGATATTTCAAATTTGCAATAGTTCCATCATATACAGCTAAATATCCATGCTCCAACACAGCTTTAAACTGAATCAAATATTTAATAAAAGTACCTGGAACGGAGAATAGAAATAAGAAAGTAGATATTTTATCTAGATACCTCGAATATTCAAAATTTATCTTTCTATAAGACAAATATTTTCTACCCATCAAGCATCCAAGATGCATAAATAGCAATGAAAATGTTAACAATATTAATATTTGAAACTGTACGTTTATAGGGAAAATGAAATCATTATATTTATCTGCCCATGTCCAATTAAACAAACCATAAATATCCAAGAATATACGCGAATAAATAAACACACATAGCATATATAGAAAAAGAACATACAAATTGAATGTTCCACTTTCATGTATCGCAGAAAAAAGTGACCACAAAAAAATGAGTAACAATTCATATTGTAGTATATTAATTGTTACATCATTATATCCAAATCCAATACAAAATAAAAATTGGAGAAAATAGCAAATAATAATAAAAATCTGTATTACTTGAAAAATGGAATATTTCCACGTAAAACTTATCATCTAAATGTAAGCACTCAATTTAGGGCATCCCCCTTCGAAAGGGCACTTTTCAGTGCCCTAAA